>WFSA01000319.1 GCA_015486215.1 Anaerolineae bacterium
AGGGAACACTCGTTTTTAACTTTGGCGTTTTACCCTCACCCCAGCCCTCTCCCAAAGGGAGAGGGAGCAAGTTCCCTCCCCCTAAAGGGGGAGGGTTAGGGTGGGGGGGCGATGACGAAACTCCAAAGTTGTTTACGAACCTTCCCTTAGCAATGAGCAACCAAACCTACACATACAGATCTCCCTCGTTGACAATTGACCATTAAACCTGCACATACCCCTCCCGCAACGCATACAACGCCGCTTGCGTGCGGTTTGCCAGATGCAGTTTGTGCAAAATATGGCTGACATGGGAGCGGATGGTACGCTCGCTGATGACCAGCTTATCCGCTATCTCCTGATTGCTCAACCCTTGCGCGATGAGTTTTAATATCTCTAATTCCCGCTCGGTGAGCGGAGCTTCTGTTGGTGGCAGCGGGGTCGGTTTGTTCAATTCTTGGATAACTTTGTGGGCGATGATGGGATGGAGGGAGGAACGGCCGTTATGCACATCTTGAATCGCGTTCAATAGATCGGCGGGGGAGGAATCTTTGAGCAGATAGCCCAACGCGCCCGCCTTGATCGCCGAAAAAACATGATCATCATCGGCAAAACTGGTGACGACGAGGATACGTGCGTCTGGCAACGCTTGTTTAACGGCCGTTATCACCTCCACTCCCGTCTTTTTGGGCATTTGCAGGTCAAGCAATGTCACGTCAGGGTTAAGCGACAAAATGCCAGAGATCGCCGTCTCCCCATTATCCGCTTCACCGACAAGCTGTATGTCTGGCTCGGTAGACAGCAACGCCCGCACCCCTTCGCGGACAAGTGTATGGTCATCTGCATGGAAGATCGTAATCCCATTTTTCATCGTCACACTCCGTATTTTCTTGGGAATTTAGGGCAAGAGTACAACAGATTTAGGAAGGAGCAGATTTGTGTAATGTGCGGGAATTTTTCCGCAGATTGACGCAAATTAAAAAATCTGCGTCCCATCAGACAAATTCTCCCTAATCCATTCCCCTCACTCCTGTAATAAATCGAGCATCGTGCATGAAGCGGTGGCCGCTTTGATCGCGTCCATATCCAGATCGACGACAACGGCCGTTTTTCCAGACCGCGATTCAATCGTCAACACACCGCCCAGCAAAGCCGCCCGTTCGCGCATCGTCGTCAGGCCAAGCCCGCCGCTGTCTTGCAAATTAGCCTCATCAAAGCCCGATCCGTTATCTTGCACAATCAATTGTACATGATTAGCCGATTGGGTAAGCGTGACCGAAACGGCCGTCGCCCGCCCATGTTTCAGCGCATTATTCAACGCCTCTTCAGCGATGTAGAATAACATCTCTTCCACAGAAGGGAGCAGCCGCATATCCCGATCACAAAGCAACCGTGATTGAATCCCCGCTCGTTTTTCGACAGCATCAAGCCGCTGCTGCAACGCGCCGATCAATCCAGAAGATTGCAGGATGGACGGCCGTAAATTATGCAGTAACAAGCGCATCTCTTTTAACGATTGCGCCGCCGTCTCCTCAAGCCGTTGCGAATAGAGCGTGACTTGATCGAGGTCGCCCGCTTTGGCAAAGCGGCGGTTTGTTTCGGCAAACAAGGTCATGCTGTACAAAGATTGGGTGACGGCATCGTGCAGTTCCCGCGCCAGCCGATTCCGTTCATCCAACAGCAGTAACCGCTCGTTTTCGCGGTGCAGACGTGCATTTTCGATAGTCGTTCCCATCTGCCCAGCGGCGGCAGCCAATAGGGCGGCATCACTCTCGCTGAACGGCCGTTTGGCTTGCCGCCAAATATGCAAAACGCCCAATTTATGCCCGCGCACAGTGATGGGCAAGCCCGCATACGCATGAAAGATAGGTTGCTGCAAAAAAGGCGGCTCTTTTTCTGTCTGTATGGTCGCGTTAAGGATGATCCGACTTTCGGTTCGCAACCCCTTCCCCCAAAAACTGTCTACAGAGACGTTGATCAGCGTTGCAGCCAGCGTGGCTGGCAATTGTTGCTGCACCGCCAAATGTAGATGGGCGGCTTTGTTATCCAGCAATTGCACCACGCCCGTTTGAGCGCGAACGGCCGTTAACGCCCATGTCAACGCCTGTTTCAAACTGATTTTCAGGTCGTCCTCTTCAACGGCGATGGCTGTCATTTCATAGAGAGCCGACAGCTTTTGCGTGCGATCCACCACTCGCCGCTCCAGAATTTGCTGTGATAAAATCTGCTCGGTGATGTCCGAAATGAACCCTTCGACAGCCAGCAGTTCACCATCGGGCGCAAAAAGGCCGCGTCCCTGCTCGCGTACCCATTTGAGATTGTTATCGGCGGTGCGGATGCGGTATTGGAGTTCAAACGGCCGTTTTTCTCCCACCGCCATCTGCAATTCCAACCACGCCTGATCCCGATCATCAGGATGGATGAGGGCGGCGAAGGAGGCGGTCGGCGGCAATACAAATTGGGAAGGGGCATATCCTGTCAATTCCAACGCCCCTTCGCTCACCAATTCCATATGGCGTATATGTTCCAACGGAGCGCGGTACGCCATGCCCGGCAGACTGTCCATCAACGCCAGCAAAGCGCGTTCGGCCGTTTGCGCCGCCTTCTCTGCCCGCTTTCTACCAGTGACATCGGTGACGATAAACAGAATGCCGACGATGGTTTGCTTTTTACGCAGAGAGGAGAAGAACAGGTTCCAATAATGTGTCGTCCCTCCATATTGCAAAGTGACATTTTCGGCGGCGATGGTCTCGCCTGCACAGGCGGTTTCAATGTAGGGGGTCAGGTTGACAGCCGTTTCTGGCAGTAGATCAAGCAGATTTAATCCAGGCAAAACGGTCGCGGCAGGTACGCCCATAACCGTCTCGATGGAACACGCCCACAGGTCATTACATTGGCGCAGGCTCAGATCGGTATTGAATACAGCAATACCCATCGGCATCTTTTGTAAAAAAATGTCCAGCGCGTCAGCAGATAAATTCATAGGAATGATTATCAGCTATCCGCGTGAAAATGCCAATGAGGATTATAAATAAGATGGGTTAAACGACCGTTTTTCAACTCAATCGGCTCTTCAAACGCCCAATCAAATGTGATCGGCTGCAAAGATGATACCGCCAATATAATTTCACAATGCGGACAGAGCAACAGATGCCCGATCTCCCAATCGGGGGCAATCCGCACTGGTCGAGCGCATTCAGGACAAACGGCCGTTGGATGGGAAGTACCTATTTTCATATCATTGCTATTCTCAGCATGGTTCAAAATAGAGATAAGCATCTTTACAGTTTCAATAAGGAATAAGGTATCTTCTCAGTATTCTGAGGAGACTTGACAAATTTTCCTAATGATACTCGTGTAAAATAAAGTGCTGATGAAATTTATCAACTCTTGTCCACGATTTATTGAGAAGATACAGAATGAGGGTTAAATAAAACCAGAAACTTCCATCTGTCATTCCCCCATCTTCGCGGAGCCTGCCCTCATGAAGACGGGGGAACAACAACTTTGGTAATTAAATAAATCCTCGTTCCTAAGGACGCAGATTTTTAGAATTATCAGGATGAACGCAGATGATTCGCACGCAAATTATGCGGATAAACATGGATTCTCTTTCTTTTATCCACATCCATCCGCGTAATCCGCCTTCATCCGCGTTATTTTATAATAATGATTTGTAAAGATAATTTTCTCCGTTTTGAATCATGCCTGATTTCTTTCGATCCATCCGCGTTCCATTCTCTTCCGCGAACTGTAAAGCAAAACCTCTGATTTATGAATCATGTCCTATTGGTGACCGGCTCTTGACAAGTACCTGTCACCTTGACCATAGTTATTTACAAACCGTCCCTTACCCATCATTCGCCACGCGCCGAATATGGAACGGCACGTCAATCAAAATGATGTTCTCGTGACGGCGCAAGCGCGAGCGCAACAAATTCGCCGTCTGATTATGCAAAAATTGCGCCGCCTGATTTTGCGGCACAAATTCTGGAATAAGCACCGTAATCAATTGATCAGCATATTCCCCACGCGCCATTTGCACAATATAATCCACCATCGGCGTTAAAATATCCCGATACTCATACGGAATCGTCACCAATTGAATGTCATCTGTGATTACCGAGAACTCTGCCCACCGCTCTTGAATACGCGCTTCCATATCATCAGTTGTGCAAATAGAAATCGCCCGCACATCCGAAGAGATGCGGCTGGCATACCGCAACGCCCGCAGCGTGCCGCGATGAACACCAGCCACTGGCACAATGACAACCTCTGCAATTGTCCGCATTTGCTCTAGCGTGAAATCCTGTGTGCTTAAATTTTTAGCAATATCAGCATAATGACGGTTAATCGTGTTAAACATATACACCAATATCGGGATAGCTAACACAACAACCCACGCCCCTTCTACAAATTTAGTAGCGATAAGAATAAGCAGCACGACAAAAGTCACCAACGAACCAATCGCATTCACACCGCGCTTCCACCACGTCCCTTTTTCATAATGGACGGTCGTCACCATCGTCTTCAACATTTCACCCGGCTTCAAATGAGCGATCCGCCCCATCAATTTGAACATGCCAAATTGGGATAAGCTAAAGCTCAACATCACGCCCAGCGCATACAGTGGCAACATGGAGATCTCATCCGCCCGAAAAATGATGACCACAACCGAAGCAATGACCGCCAACGTGATAATGCCGCCATTATAGACTAATCGGTCGCCCCGATTTTGCATCCAGCGCGGCATAAAGCCATCCTTCGCCAAAAACGAACTCAAGCGCGGAAAATCTTGATAGCCTGTGTTGGCCGCCAAAATCAAAATGAGCATCGTAAACAGCTGCACCCAGTAATAGAGGAATGTTCCGCCCGGCACACCTGCCGTCACCGTCCGCGTCATCTGCGACAAAATCGTCTCATGCTCAGATGGCGTTAAATGCAAATGGGTGGCGACATAGGTGATGCCGATAAAGAGCGACATGGCGATCACGCCCATAATGACCATCGTCTTGGCCGCATTCTTAGATTCTGGAGCCTTAAACGCTTGCACACCGTTGCTAATCGCTTCGATACCCGTCAACGCCGTGCATCCAGCCGCAAAAGCCCGCAATAACAGCCAGAAGAATAAAAACGAACTCGCACTTTGCACAACAGGGACGATATTTTCCATCGGCGGGGAGACCATCTCCGCGCCAACCCCGAACAAGCGGGCGAGTCCAATCCCAACTGTGATCAATACGCCAACGACGAATAGATAGGTGGGAATGGCGAATATCGTGCCGCTTTCGCGCACGCCGCGCAAATTGATCCATGTCAACAAAACGATGGCGGCTAAGGCGAGGGGAATGCTGTACGGCCGTAACAAAGGCACGGCCGACGTAATCGCACGAATTCCCGCCGACACAGAGACAGAAACGGTCAAAATATAATCGATCAACAGCGCGGAGGCGGCAAATAGAGACGGCATTCTTCCCAGATTATCTTTAGTGACCGTATACGCGCCGCCGCCGTCAGGATAATGAAGAATAGTTTGGATATAACTGAATATGACTAACAGCACCAGCCCCATCACAGCCAATGCCAGCGTCAGCGTCAACCGCAATGCGCCCGCGCCCATCAAAATCAAGACGCTCATAATCGCTTCGGTCGCGTAAGCGTTGCTGCTGATAGGGTCAGATGCAAAAACGGCAAGTGCGCGTGTTTTGTCTAACCGCTCATGTATATCTTGGTGTGTCGGAAATGGCTTCCCGATTAATTTTTGCTTAATGACGGATTTGGATAATGTCATCCTTGTAAAACTCCTTGAGGTGATTACATCATGTCTTCTCAATTTTGGGGTAAACTTGACAAGCTCTTTCTGTGATACTCATGCAAAGTGAGCGGTCTTAACGAAACCTGTCAGGTCTTTTCCTTAATGTGTTGAAAAGACAGTGATCGACCTAATAAGACTCCTTCTATTGCCATTTGCGACAACAGATAGTGAGATGAAATTCATCCTCCTATTCTAAATTTTTCTAGCAAACGCGCGTCAGGCAAATATCGTAAATCAACGTACATCATTTGTATGATATGCCAGCACAAAAGAACCATCATTTGTTGCATCCAATTTCCTCTATTCGCCAGAGGGAGAGCAAGGCAGTTTGGCTTACAATGAAAACCGATCAGAATGATTAAATAAGGTGCAATTGTGTAGCCCTGCCTCGCCCAAGTCAGCGTTCCCGCGCAAGCGTGGGAACAAGAGAGAGCAATTGGGTAACTATACCCTCTCTAGGTGTTATCTATTGCGAATTCCTGCCTCTGCAAGATTACCCTCACTCTTATGAGGGGTTGATAAGGAATGAAGATTAAATAAAACCCGAAACTTCCATCTGTCGTTCCTCCATCTTCATGAGGGCAGGCTCTGCAAAGGCAGAAATCTACAGTCTGGAAAATCATAGATTCCCGCCTAAAGGAGTTTACCCTCACGAAGGCGGGGGCGGGAATGACAACTTTGGTAATTAAATAAATCCTCGTTCCCAAGTACTTACCCGATCAATTTGATCAAAAAAGGTAAACATATTGGATGGTGTTTTAAGAGTATTTTTAGGGCATCACCTCCAAAAGAAATATATGACAACAGTAGAACAAACGACTCCATCTTATATAGAACGACTCCATCTCGGCCGTCTTCGTTCACCAGAAGCATTACTTATTCTTGCGGCCATTTTTGTCGGCTCCGTCACTGGCCTTAGTGCCGTCATTTTCATTTGGCTGTTGGGAAAAATCAACATATTGGCCGGCTGGATAGAAACAAATGCTGGCGGTATGATTGGCGTACTCGCTTTTATGGGCGTGGCGGGACTTATTGTCGGCTTTCTTATTGATCGCTGGGCAAGAGAGGCGAAAGGGCATGGCGTACCAGAAGTGATGGAAGCGATTGCCATGAACGGCGGCCATATTCGCGCTCAAGTGGCGGCTATAAAAGTGATAGCCTCTTCTATTACAATAGGTGCTGGCGGATCAGCTGGGCGTGAAGGGCCAGTCGTGCAGGTTGGATCAGCGTTAGGCTCTGTTTTGGGACAAAAACTGCGCTTTTCTGAAGATAATTTGCGTACTTTGGTCGCTTGTGGATCGGCGGCTGGCATTGCGGCGACATTTAACGCGCCAATTGCAGGCTCTATTTTTGCCCTAGAAGTTATTCTGGGGCGATTGACGGTGCGGCATTTTGGGGCAATCGTATTGAGCGCAGTATCCGCCAGCATTGTAGGCCGCGCTTGGCTGGGAGATCAACCCGCTTTCCACATCCCAGCATACAGTCTAAACAGCTTGGCTGAGATACCCGTTTATATTGTCTTAGCGGTGCTGGCATCGCTGGTTGCGGTGCTGTTTATCCGCGTGCTGTACAAGGCAGAAGGAATTTTTGACGCGTGGTCAATTCCCTTACCGTTCAAAACGGCGTTGGGCATGATATTAACGGGGTTAACCATCCTGATTTTGCCCAGCAAAGAGGCGTACGGGCCGGGCATGGAATTGATCAATGATGCGATTGCTGGCAACTTCAAATTTGCACTGGGCTTTATGGCGTTGTTGCTGCTTGGAAAATTGTTGGCGACCACATTTACGCTCGGATCGGGAAATTCTGGCGGTGTTTTTGCGCCGTCGCTGTTTATGGGGGCGGTGTTGGGCGGCATGGTCGGCTCTGTTGGACATGCGTTATGGCCGACGGTAGTCGTGAATCCGGGCGCGTATGCGATTGTGGGGATGGCGGCCGTTTTTGCAGGTGCAGCCCGCGCACCCATCACAGCGATTTTAATCGTGTTTGAGATGTCTAATGATTACAAACTCATCCTACCTCTGATGCTGGCGACGGTAATTGCAACATTATTAGCTGAGAATTTATTCTCTGAGTCTATCTACACTTTGAAGTTGAAATTAAAGGGTATCAATTGGCAGGGCGGACGTGATCTGGATATTTTGGAAGGGGTCACGGTCAATGAGGTGATCACGCGCCAAGATTTGAAGACGGTCTCTATTGACAGCTCATTGCTCCAACTGCGCGATCTCTTCGCCCACAGTCATTATAACGGGATAGCGGTGATGGATCATCAGGACAAATTATGGGGAATTGTCACGATTTCGGATATGGAGCGTGCGCTCACTGAAAAACGGCCGTTAACCACTCCCGCCTCTGAAATTGGCACCACATGGCCGCATTTAACCGTCACTTTTCCCGATGAAAGCATCGGCAAAGCGTTATCACGCATGGGAACACGAGGATTAGGCCGCTTACCTGTCGTCTCACGAGACGATCCGTATACGCTTGTGGGCATTGTTCGTCGTCAAGATGTCATCCGCGCCTACGATCTTGCGCTATTACGGCGCGATGAGATACAAGACCGCACGGAGCGCATTCAAACATTGCAACAACATGATGGAGCTGAGTTTGTAGATATATATATAGGGCAGGATGATGCTGTCATAGGCGAAACGGTATACGACATAAGCCCGTGCCTTCCTAGTGATTGTGTACTAATTTCTATTGAACGTGACGGGCGCGTCATCTTTCCTCGTGGCAACACGGTATTCCGTGCTAATGATCGGATCACGGCGTTTACACGCATTCAAGATGCAGAACACCTTTTTAGTTGTTTCCATAAGGGAGATGATGCGGCTGCGTGGCATCAACAAATAAATGAAAATGGCTAGAGGATCGAGCCAGAGCTAGAGGAAGTATCCTCTAGCTCTGGCTCTAGTACTGCTTGGCCTACCTTCTTCGGGGTTTTCTGTAGTGCAATTTTGCAAATTTGCACGGTCAAATTTGCAAATTTGACCTACGATAATTGCCGAAGAACTTCCGCCAGTGTGTACTAGCTCAATGCTCTAGCCCTATCTATTTACAGAAGTGAATTAAATAAATCGAGGTGAAGAGTATGAATCAGCAAAATAAAAGTCTAACTATTCCTGCAATAATCGCACTTGGCGGATTAACAGTATTATTTGCTATTTTTGGACATTCTTTGGGAGTTCCCAGCAGAGCTATCGTCGTTCTTGTCGTTTTTGTGAGCATGGCACTATTTTCGGCCGTTATTTGGGTTCACGCTGTCGATCATGCGGATGGATCGGAGTGGTGGCAGGATGATGATTCGTCAGGGTGGCGGGGATATTAAGCAGAAAAGAATGATCCGCAGATTTCTTGTATATGGCACAAAAATACCATTGATAAGGTACTAAAAACCGTGACCATCTACGTTCTATCCTCATTGATTGTTCACCTGTATCTCAGCAATCAATGGCAGATGATCGGAAATATGCCATGTATCATGCTGACGCACATAGCTGTTTTGTATATGAGTCGTGTTTGAAAGTAACAGATAATCTATCGTCTTATTAGGACGGGTTTCCCCTTCGCCATTGGGGAAGTGGGTATACCATTTTGAAGGATCGGCTTGCTGGATATTTTGCAGGCTGGGAACGGCTTGGTATTTGTTGTAGAGGGAGCGCAAAACGGCCGTTTCCCCATAAATCCCCTGTTCAAATTCAGAAAGCTCCGCCGCGCTGGCTGTCGGCGGCAGTAGATTGAAATCTCCGCCAAATACCCATTCCCCCTCCCCTTGCTCCGCGAGCAGTTCCTCCACTTTGCGTATCTGCGCCTGCTGCACATCGGTGCCAAAGCTAAATAGTTCCAGATGGGCGTTCAGGGCGGTGAATGTGCTGCCGTCGGTGACGGGCAGGCGGGTTTCGAGAATGGCACGTTTGGGCATAAAATGTTGCCAAAAATAGTAGGGTGGATATTGGGTGAGCTGGTGACGCACGGCCGTTTCTATCCGATATTTTGAAAGAGTGAGTAATTTCATGCCGATACGGCCGTTAATCTGCGAAATCGGCACATACTTCACCTTCCAATAAAAGGTTGATGCGTAATTATACCGATTGCCTGGCATCAATTCCAGCAAACGAGCGGCTTGATCTTCATAATCAGTACGTTTAGAGCCTTCATCTACCTCTTGCAACAGCAGTACATCAGGTGCCTCATCCTGAATAATACGGGCAACTTCGGCGATAGTCTTGCCAATATCTTCCGATGACGGGCGGTTATCGTTACCGCCGTCATAATAAAAAATATAATTTTTCCCCGCCATATATTGCACATTAAACGTCATCACCTTAAACGGCCGATTAGACGGCAAAAGCGGCGCGTCAGGCCAGTTGAAAACATCTTCAATTTGGCGCGGCTTAGGAAAAAAGGCTAAAGCGCGGATGATGGCGGCAAACGCAGCCAACAGTACTCCAATTCCAGCAAACAACCATCCTGATTTTTTCATCCATCGCTCCTTTTATGAATTATGTTTGGGACGCGGATGCTTTGCACGCAGATAGCGCAGATAAGCACGGATTGTATCTTCTCAAAATTTCGGGGAGACTTGACAGGTTTTCTATAATACTCTCGTGTAAAACGCGAGACTCTTATGAAACCTGTCAAGTCTTTGCCCCAATTTATTGAGATGTTACCACGGATTAAAGAAAAGAAATCCGCGTTCATCCGCTAAATCCGCATCCTATTCCCCTCCCGCAATCGGTGCCGGCTCAGTACGCACTAACCGCGCTTGGGCGATGAGCCGTTTGTCATATTGAAAATCGGCAAAATTCCAATTTGAGCAAGTTGTCAAGGAAAGGACAGCACCATCATCCACATACAAACTTTTTACCGATTGGGGGTCTACTTTCAAATACCGTTCCAAAGCGTATACAAAATCCGTCCCCGCATACCGATAAATGATTTCATCCCCCATTTCCATGAACATGAGATCGGCTAAGGGGCCGGCAATCTCAGGCCATGGGCGCGTCACATGCCCGACAAATGTCATCCCTTGATCATCGTTGGGATGCTTGCCCGTCGTTTGTAGCCAGCCGATGTCACTCTCTACGACGGAAATATCCCATTGCCCATCCACCACATATACCGTTTTGATCGTGCGGCTGACTTCCAGAGAGGGGATGATGAGCTGCGGTGGCGGTGGCGGGGATGGTGTGGGGAGAACGGCCGTGGCTGTCGGTTCTGGCAGCAGGCCAAATGATTGATGGGTCACGCTGGGAACAGGCTGCGCCGTGTGCATCGGGGGGACGGTCGGCAACGGTGTAGGGGAAACGGCCGTAACCTCCATCACTACCGTCGATTGAACAGCCAACACGGCCGTTTCCCTCGGTTCAGGCGACAGTGACAATACGAACCGAGCCGTCATCCACAACACAAAAACGGTAGCAGCCATCAATCCTGCATATATAAAAATGAACTTAATACGTCGAGACATTACGGCCGTTTTGGTCATCAATAAGTAACTTCTCAAAAAGTTGGATGCATGATTATAGCTAATTAGGAAGTAACTACTCAGCCATGTATCTTCTCAGTATTCTGGGGAGACTTGACAAATTTTCCTACTGATACTCGTGTAAAATAAAGTGCTGATGAAATTTGTCAACTCTTGTCCACGATTTATTGAGAAGATACTCAGCCATTATCCAAATTAACCACAAAGACACGAAGAATACGAAGTTTTTTAAGGTTTTCTTTGCGATCTTTGCTTCTTTGTGGTGAAATAATTGATAGGCTGAGTAGTTACATTAGGAAAGGAACAAATTTACTCGACTGACGTAATTTGTTCCTTTCTTAATTGGGTGTAATCACCCCGAAATACTGAGAAGATACATCAATAACTCAATATAAACTATAACGGAGATGGCTTCGCCAACGCGGGCTTAACGGATAAACGCGGATCAAAAAAAGAAAAATCCGCGTTCATCCGCAAAATCCGCGAGCGCAGCATCCGCGTTAAAAAACTATCTTTATCCAAAAAAATCAATGCAACCCGTGTCCCATTCTACCGCAGAATAACAGGCAAAAATGTGCTGTTTCCCGCCCAAAAATCATAATTATAGCGCATAGCAGGATCGCCCAGCAGCGTGAAGGTGTCCATCAAATCGGGATAAACACCAGCCCCAAGCAGACGAACTTTGCCCGCAACGGCCGCTTTCCCAATTTGCGGCGTGCCATCGGTGATGATCGTCTGCAAAAAGCCGCCCGCAAGCTGATCATGCCCCGTCGCCACGCCTAACCCCGTCGCACCCCACACGGCCGCCGCCCCGCCCCCTTCCCGTCGCAGCAACTCCTCATCCAATGTGTCCCAGTTCTGATCATGGAATGATCCCGTAAAACAGGTCATCTGCAAAACGACGGGCAAACGGCCGTCATTCACCAACTCCCGCGCATCATCCAGATGGAAGAGCCGCTCGGCTCCCCATTGATGAACAGACGAATGTCCATGATAGATGACCAGCCCGCGCCCCGCATTCCATTGATTGACAACGGCCGTATACATCTCATCCCTATCCATCCCGCTCGGCGGATTATAATACGCCCGTTCAGCCAACCACGGCGTGCTGATAAACTCAGCGATCAGCGCATCGGCATGGGTTATAAAATTACCCGCACCATCTGGATCGTCCGTCGTAAATAGCACGCGGCTGTTCCAATCGCCAAAGAGCGGCTCCGTCTCATACTGCACAATTTTATTGATTATTACCTTCACCTCCGCCAAACTGTTGACGGGCAAGCGGCCAATCGCCATATCGGGCAATAAATCATCCCCGTCTACCGTCACAAAACGGTTGTCGGCCGCCACTTCGCCCAGCCACGGGTCAACATCGGCCAAATAGGGGGGGATGAAGGTCGGGCGGGAACTGTCTAAATACGGTTTGGGATCATTGCTACCATCGCCAACGAGCAGCACATAGACAGGAACAGGCGACCAGCGATGATATACATCATCCAAATACGCCCGAATCGCCTCTGGCGTGGGCAACCCGCCGCCGTAATTATCGTAAATCGCGTCCACATTTTCCACCACCACACTCATCCCCTGCGATTGGCGCATAGCGATGAGCGGTGTCACAGCGGGAATGAAGGCGGGCGGGGCGATGATGATGTAATCTGCGCCCATTGTCGTCACTGTCTGCAATGGCACTGCCATTCTGATGCCTGCAGGAGGCGAAAAGATGAGATCGCTCGTCAATAGATACTCATGCACCCCCGCCGCCGCATCTCCCCACACCACGGCATCATCCATCACCCCCGTCAGGCGGATGGGCGTGCCGGGCGAACTGATGTCGTAAACGGCCGTTCCCATCCCCGCCCCCAACGACAAATTATACCGATGCGGGACAGCCTGCCCGCTCACCCGCGTCTGCGCGGCGGCGACCGCCCCGTTGCGCGTATATGTCACTGCAAAAGAGTCGAGCCACACCCTGTCCAGCTCAATCCCAGCCGCATGGAGCAATGTTATCTGCAAGCTGTTACTGCTCTGCAACAGCGTGGGCGGGATGGAAAAAACGGCCGTTTTGCCCGTGTCTTTCCCGTCCCACGTCACCTCGCCCAGCGATGTACCGTTCAAACTGACCTGTATTCTATGATCGGGAGCGATGTTTTTATTGTGCATCGCCCCCATCAGCCACACCGTCACAGAGCTGCCGGCAGCACTGTTCACATTCTCGATAGCAAACGGATACGCGCTCGTCTCATTGCCAAATGAGGCGTACTCATCCCAAATCCAGCGATCCCCATCCTGCGCCATCCAATTGGACGTATAATGCAGATTTTTATTCAATAGTACCGTCTGCTGCAACGCACCCGTAGATAATCCGCTCGGCAAGGCGGCACGACTGCCCATTCGCAAGCCGCCGCTGCCTTCAGTCAACAGATACCGATCATTTTCCAGCCAGCGATTGAACCAGATGTCGGCGTAAAAACGGAAAAATTCGCCCGTCTCAAAGAGCGTGTCCCCATCCCCCACCCACTCAAGGGCGACTTCCGTGCCACTCTGTGTCAGTTTTAGGTTGGCTGGATTGATGCTGTCCACGGGAAAGCCGATAGCTTTTAACTCGCTATACGAAATTGCCGTGATGCCCGCTTCGTCTACATCAATAATCGCTGTATTCGCTGCCGCCGTTGCTGTAGAGGCGGCTCGTCTGGGCAATTGCGCCTGCATCTGCTCTGGATTGATCAGCAGGGCGGCCACCGTCTGCCCAAAGGGGTTCTCTTCTATCGCAGGGGAGCGATGGGCGGCTGGCGCGTTGAAGGAAATGTCAGCTTCGATCTCTTCTACCAATGAGATCTGCCCGTCGGACGGCCGTACTGGATAGAAACTCAATCGCGCCAGCCGTATTCCACGCACGATGCCGATCTCTTCTAAGAGCAAAGGAGGATGGGTGAACGGCCGTTTTGCATCTGCTGGCGCAAACGCGCCGCCCACAATCTCCCCTGCTCCATTCCGTACAAATCCTTCGGGCTGTTGGGCGACGGCTAAGGGTGCGGGCAAAGCGATCTGCCGCTCGCTGATGCGCTGGATAGTCAAGGTGGGAACGGCCGTTGGCGGCAAAGCGATCAAAACGGATCGCATCGGCAGTTGAACCATTCCCGGCTCCTCTGTTTGCAAAAAATGGGGAATAGTGACGCGGCTGTTGACGGCCGTCATCGTCATTTGAACAGCGGCAGTCTGCCACAGAAGATGCAATCCATCGGCCTGTAAAGTCACGATTGGATTCCCATCTGCCGACAAATCATCGTTGGCCGTAACCTCGCGCCCGCTAAGCGTGCCTAGCAAGCAGAGGAGTAGGATAGATATAAAAAAAAATGATTTTTGCATAAAAATATGAGTAACTACTCAGCCCTTGTCCAAATTAACCACAAAGACACGAAGAATACAAGTTTCTTAAGATTTCCTTTGTGATCTTTGCTTCTTTGTGGTGAAATAATTGTATCTCCTCAATAAATCGTGGGCAATACTTGACAAATTTCATCAGCACTTTATTTTACACGAGTATCATTAGAGAAATTTGTCAAGTCTCCCCAGAATACTGAGAAGATACCTAAAAACAGTATAAATTTAGAATTTAACAGTGCGATTTGAAGGTTGCAATCGCCCTAGTATAACTTGGCCTAAGTTCTTAGATGATATACGCCGCCTGTATCGGGAATCGGAATTCCCGATACCTATTTATGGGAGTTGCGGGAATTCCGATTCCCGCAACAAATAAGATACAAAGACTTCCGCCAGTGTGTACTAGTATAACTTGGCCTAAGTTCTTAGATGATATACGCCGCCTGTATCGGGAATCGGAATTCCCGATAC
>WFSA01000320.1 GCA_015486215.1 Anaerolineae bacterium
AACTTTGGCGTTTTACCCTCACCCCAGCCCTCTCCCAAAGGGAGAGGGAGCAAGTTCCCTCCCCCTAAAGGGGGAGGGTTAGGGTGGGGGGGGCGATGACGAAACTCCAAAGTTGTTTACGAACCTTCCCTAAGTGCCTGTCACCTAAGTCCTAAAGGACAGGGTTGCCCGATTTAATCATTTTCATATCGGCATCTACCATCATTTTCACCAATTCTGGGAAGGTGACGGTTGGTTCCCAGCCTAATTTTTCGCCTGCTTTGCTGGGGTCGCCGACGAGTAGATCGACTTCGGCGGGGCGCATGAAGCGTGGGTCTTGCACGACGTAATCGTGCCAATCCAGATCGACTGCACCAAAAGCGGCCGTTAAGAAGTTTTCGACTGAATTGGTGTCGCCGGTAGAGATGACAAAATCATCAGGTTCATCCTGTTGCAGCATCAGCCACATCGCCTTTACATAATCGCCCGCAAAGCCCCAGTCGCGCCGTGAGTCTAAGTTGCCTAAGCGCAACTCTTTGGTCAATCCCAGCTTGATTTTGGCAACGTGATGGGTAATTTTGCGCGTCACAAATTCCATCCCGCGACGGGGGGATTCATGATTGAACAAAATTCCAGAGGTGGTGTGCATATTATAACTTTCACGGTAATTGATGGTGATCCAATGCCCGTACACTTTGGCAACGCCGTAGGGGCTGCGCGGGTAGAAGGGGGTCGTTTCCCGTTGCGGTGTTTCCACAACTTTGCCAAACATTTCGCTGGAACTGGCTTGGTAATACCGAATTTTGGGGTCTACAATGCGGATCGCATCGAGAAGACGGGTCACGCCGAGCGCGGTCACATTGCCCGTAAAAACGGGTTGAGACCATGAGGTCTGCACAAATGATTGCGCTGCTAAATTATAAATTTCGTCGGGGCGATGCTCTTCTAAAATGTGAATCAGGGAAATTTGGTCGAGCATATCGCCAGGGACAAGGGTGATTTTGTCTTGGAAATGGGCGATACGATGGAAGTTGATGGTGCTGGTGCGCCGTACCATTCCGATAACGTCGTATCCTTTTGATAATAAAAATTCAGCCAGATAGGAACCGTCTTGGCCAGTAACGCCTGTGATCAATGCTTTGGGCATAGGATTCTCCTTTTCTATATTCTATAATTGTGGCATAGTTGCCGTACTTTTGTTTTTGAAATAAGGGGGGCATTATAACGCACGGGCAAGATGAGGTAAACCGAGCGGCGGAAAAAGGGGGGGGATTGGCAGGCAAAACGGGGGATAAGTATGCTGTTTGATGTTACTATTGCGGCATGAAGATATTTCACCCCTTATTTTTGCTCCCTTTGTTCCTATTGTTTGCTTGTGCGACGGACAGCCCGATAGTGATGGGTACGGATACGCCTGTGCCTGTGCTTTTGCCGTCTCCAGCCGCCAGCCCAACGGCCGTTATTGAGCGGTTAGGTGTAAAGATAACGGCCGTTTCCACCCATGATACCAGCCGCCGCCTGCCCGCCTATCTCGCTTATGAGACGACAGGAGAGGAGATCGGCAGCATCACCCTCACTGCGCGGGGGCAGGATGGGCAGGTCGTCGCCCGCTATCCCATCCTGCTTGATGCAGAAAAAATCGCATTTTGGGACAGTGCCATCAGTTATGTACATGATGGGGCGGAGAACGGCGGCTTTGTTTTGACGAGACGGGCGGAGAATGGGCAGATTGTCGCTGCGGGGGAGTATCAGCGCGCGGGGGAAGAGCGCAAGATAGAGGCCGAACTATATTTTGACGGCGTGTTACTGCAAGCTAGACAGTTACCGATGCAAGGAAGGGTTGCGGCGATCAATCTGCCCATCAATGCAGGCGACAGCTTCATCTTTGCCGAGAGCGGTCTGGTATTGACGATCAATGAGGCGGGGGAGTTGTATGTGGAGGAAAAGGGGGTGGATAACGGCCGTTATACCCTCACTCTCACAGCTGAAAACAGCGCGGGAGAGACGGCCGAAGCGTCCACCGTTTTTGCTGTGAAACAGATGCCGATTTCCATATCTGATACCGTCTACATTGACCCGTATAATGCCGTTGCTTTTCAATATCCCCCTGATTGGACTGCGCCAACCCGTGACGGTAATTTTATTCAGACGCATACGATCAGCAACAGTGTTACCGTTATGATCACCATCGTCTATCCCTTGTCAACGGGGAGTAACGCGCTCAGTCTCAAGCAGTCGGCGCTGCTCCATTTTGGCGGGGTGCATCGGCTGTTTGAAGAAGAGATTGTGCTGGGCGAGCGGCGCGGTTTACGCACGGTGTATGGATATGAGAGTGAAGACGGGGAGCGGCGTATAGGGGTGTTATTGACGGCCGTTGATGACCAAACTGGTGTAATTATTGATATAGACGGGTTGCAACTGAATCAGGATGAGATAACGGAAGCCGCTTCCATCTTGCAAGAAAGCTGGAATTTTTTGCCCACACGAATAACGGCAGCGGGGGAGCGATGATGAGAAATGGGACGCAGATTTTTAGTACCTTATCAGGTATCTTCTCAATAAATCGTGGACAAGACTTGACAAATTTCGCCAGCACTTTATTTTACACGAGTATCATTAGAAAAATTTGTCAAGTCTCCCCAGAATACTGAGAAGATACCTTATCAGTGATATTTTTGTACCATGTACAAGAAATCTGCGGATCATATCCTAAAAATCCTGATGATTTGCGTCCTATTCTACTTTACGCGACCGACTTCGGATCGATTCCGGCCGCTTTCAACGCTTTTTTGTAGGCTGATTTAGCTTTCATATTGGCGAGACGGGCGGCGCGTTTGGCATCTTTATCCATATCGGCCGTTAGCTCGATCAATTCGGGTTTAGCAATGCCAGACGCAGGATCATTTACTTTTGCGGCTGGTGCTACTTTTGCGGGAGAAGCCGCCGCCGCTTTTGGATCGATTCCGGCCGCTTTCAACGCTTTTTTGTGGGCTGATTTGGCTTTCATATTGGCGAGGCGAGCGGCGCGTTTGGCATCTTTATCCATAGAGTCCGTGATCTCGATCAAGGTTGGCGGCTCAATTTGAGCGGTTTCAGCGGGGCTGTCCTTAGCGGCCGATGTTACCCCTTTCACCATATAGCCAGTTTGTACACCAGCCCATCCATGATGTTCCGCAATTTTAGAGGCTGACCACGGATCGTTTGCTAAAGAGCTTGCCAGCGGGACAAAGGTGGGATTTCCCAGACTGCCGACGGTGATATTTGCCCCGCGCGGCATCGAAGCGGCTTGTTTGGCGGCCAATATCCGAGCCGCTTTTATTTGTGCTTGACTGTCCCCTTCTGGAATATCAAATCCCATTGTAGAGGTAGACGTAACACGGCCGTTTTCCTTCTTTCCTTCCTGCTTTTTGTTTGTCTCTATCTCTGCCTCATTTTGCTCTATAGCGTCCCCAAATTTGGGTAAAGCAAATGCTATTATGCCAGCGGCGGTCAAGATCAATAAAGCAACTACGATGAATATCACAAGTACCATAACTATGTTTCCTCACAAAGTATTAATTCCTAATGCGACAAGTATACCTGTTTGTATTCGATTGCTCAAAAGGGAAAAAGGTAAATGAAGCGTCTCCAAATGTACATATCGACGAGAATGGGTGCAACTGCCCAGAAAACAAGTAGAATCCACCCTCTTAGGCCATTTATGAAAAATAATTATACGTTTGTCATTCCCCCACCTTCGTGAGGGCAGGCTCCGTGAAGACGGGAATCCATGATTTCCCAGACTGTGGATTCCTGCCTTCGCAGAAATGATAGATGGAAGTTTCTGACCTAAATCTGCAAACCTGCAACTTGTAACATTGCTTTCAGGAGGAAAAATGATTGAAGTAACTGGAAATATGCACATGCACACCTATTACTCTGACGGGGAAGGGTCGCATGATGAAATTGCCGACGCTGCGATTGAGGCGGGGCTGGATTTTATCATTGTCACCGATCATAATGTCTGGGTTGAAGGGATGGAGGGGTATTATGAGAATAAAAACGGCCGTATCCTCCGTCTCATCGGCGAAGAGGTGCATGATATACACCGTCAGCCGCAAGCCAACCATTTTTTGGCGTATGGGGTGAACCGTAGTTTGGCCGATTTTGCCGCCGATCCGCAACAGTTGATTGACCAAACAAATGCGGCCGGCGGATACGGCTTTTTAGCCCATCCGCACGATTCCGCTCTGCCCATCATCAACGAAGTTGATCTCGGCTGGCATGATTGGGATATTGATCGCTTTGCGGGGCTGGAAATTTGGAATTATATGTCCAATTTGAAGGCTGGTTTGGTCGATATTTGGGCGTGGCTGCCCATCAGGAACGCCTATCTTGCCAAATTGTACGCCCTTCCTTTTGCCGATAAGCCAGAGCGGCAAATCAGCACGCCGCGCCCAGAAACATTAGCGGTGTGGGACGCGCTATTGGCACAGGGTAAGAGAATCAGCGCGATTGGCGGCAGTGATGCTCATGCGGCGACGGTTAAGATACGGCCGTTTTTCAAGCGCGTTCTATACCCGTATGCGTTTCTCTTTCGCTCTATAAACACACATTTGAATCTGCCCCATTCGTTCACAGGGGATGTTGAACATGATAAAATGATGGTGCTGGATGGGATGGGAAACGGCCGTGCGTGGGTCGGGTATGATATGCCCCATTCAACGGCAGGCTTCCGTTTTACAGGAGAAGGACGGGCGCAGGTAAGCATGGGCGAAGAGATACAGCTTGACGGAAGCGTGACCTTGCGAGTGCAGACACCCGCCAACGCAAACATTCGTATAGTGCGGCACGGTGAAGAGGTCGCATCAGTTAAAAATAGCACAGAGTTGACCCATATCGCCCACAAAGAAGGGGCGTATCGGGTGGAATGCACAATAAAACACGCAGGCAAGGAGCGGGGCTGGATATACAGCAATCCGATTTATTTGCGGTAGAGAGTGGAGGGTGGAGATAGAGAGTGGAGATAGAGAGTGGAGAATATCTCTATCTCTATTCTCTATCTCCCCCTTCTCTTGGAGAGATATATGAGTGCAAAACGGCCGTTAGAGCCGCAAAAAAATGGTATTGTCATTGGCGCGTCGTCGGGAATTGGTGCCGCATTGGTGAAAGAGTTGGCAAGAGAAGGATACAATGTCGCGGCATTGGCGCGGCGGCAGAAAGAGTTGGAAGCGTTGCGGGAAGAGGTCGACGGGCTGGGAAACGGCCGTTGCCATATTTATCTCCATGATGTGACCGATTATGAGGTGATTCCCGCCCTGTTTCAACAAATTACGTCCGATCTGGGTGGTTTGGATTTGATTATTTATAACGCAGGGGTGCAAACGGCCGTTGCCCATGATGAATACAACTTCCAAAAAGATCGCGGCATGTTGGAGATTAACCTGCTGGGCGCAGTCGCATGGTTGAACGAAGCCGCCGCCCGTTTTGAGCGCACAGGCAGCGGCCAAATTGTCGGCATCGGCTCCGTTGCTGGCGATCGCGGACGGATTGGATCACCAATTTACAATACAAGCAAAGCGGGGTTGCACACCTATCTGGAAGGATTACGCAATCGTCTGACACGGCATGGCGTTGGCGTGACAACTATCAAGCCAGGCTTTATTCAAACGTCCATGTTAGATAATGTGCCAAAAACATTTTGGGTCATCTCCGCCGATGAAGCGGCACAACGCATTATCCGTGCCGCCGACAAAGGCAAACAAACGGTTTATATTCCCGCCCGATGGGGATTGATGATGTTGATTATCCGACACATTCCTTCCTTCATTTTTCGTAAATTAAGCTTCTGAACGTAGAGAATCTACAATTATGAACAAACTTCCTATTGAACATCTCGAAAAAGTTGAGGCATGGGGCGGCGCGAGCGACGGTGTAAGCTATGTGTATCGCCCGTCTACCGTTCCTGAATTACAAAAAGTAGTAGAGTTCGCGCGGCAAAACGGCCGTACCATCGGCGCACGCGGCGGCGGCAACAGTTATGGCGATGCTGCCATGAATGACGAAAATATCTTGCTTGACATGCGCCGCATGAGCCGCATCCTCGACTGGAATCCATCCAGCGGCCTCATCACCCTTGAGCCGGGCGTGACCCTTTCCACCCTGTGGCAATACGTTTTGGAAGACGGGTGGTGGCCGCCCGTCGTGACCGGCACGATGATGACGACCATCGGCGGCTGTGCGGGCATGAATGTGCATGGCAAAAATGGCTGGCAGCAAGGGCCTATCGGCGACCATATCCGTACTTTTGACATGCTGCTCACCACAGGCGAGATCATCACTTGTGACCGCGAACAGAACAGCGGTATTTTCTACGCCGCTATCGGCGGATTTGGCATGTTAGGCATCTTTACCAGCATCACTATTCAGATGAAGCGTATCTATTCGGGCATGATTGATGTCCATTTTGACATCAGCCCTAATTTGGAAGGGATGTTCTCATTTTTCCATGAAAATGTCGAAAAATCAAGCTATATCGTTGGCTGGATGGATGCGTTCGCCAAAGGGAAATCGCTGGGGCGCGGAGATTTGCATAGTGCGACTTATTTGGAGGAAGGTGATGATCCCAATCCGCAACAGACGATGCGGCTGGAGAAGCAGCATTTGCCAGCCACACTATTCGGCGTGCTGCCCAAATCTATGATTTGGATGTTTATGCGGCCGTTTATGAACAATTTGGGCACAAAAATGATCAATACGGCGAAATATAATGTCGGCCGTTTCGCTGGCTCATCCACCACGCGCACGCCGCACGCCGCTTATCATTTTTTGCTCGATTACGTCCCTGATTGGAAAAAAGCGTATGGGTCAACCGGCCTTATTCAATATCAGCCATTCATCCCGCGTGACAATGCGCTGGATGCGTTCAAGGAGATGCTGACGCTGTGCCAAAAGTGGGACATGCCCAACTATTTGACAGTGCTAAAGCGGCATCGGCCTGATGATTTTATGCTCACGCATGGGCTGGACGGCTTCTCAATGGCGATGGATTTCCGTATCACGAAACGGAATCGTGCCGATGTGACAAAGCTGGCACATGAGTTGGATCGGATTGTGCTGGCAGCAAACGGCCGTTATTATCTCGCCAAAGACAGCACATTGAGACCAGAAACGGCCGTAGCCTATCTCGGTCAAGAAACGGTAGACAGTTTTCGCCGCTTAAAAGCCAAATGTGACCCCGACGGCCTCATTCAATCCAATATGTGGCGGCGGATTTTTGACGATTGATGCTACAATATATTTATGGATAATTCAAACATAACATTCAAATTAGGTGAATTGTTTTGCGGACCAGACG
This sequence comes from Anaerolineae bacterium, assembly GCA_015486215.1. Lineage (GTDB taxonomy): Bacteria > Chloroflexota > Anaerolineae > Promineifilales > Promineifilaceae > S016-13. The sequence goes on from WFSA01000320.1 coordinate 7,316, forward strand.
GTATTGGGTTAGGAGCAGCGAATGCTCATATACATGACAAAAGTATCTCTATAAAACATGCTTGGGCAACTGATTACGATAAAGATACATGCGAAACGTACCGTCATAATCTTAGTCCAGATACCCCTCAGTCAGTTCTCTGTCAAGATATTAGAGAATTAGATTATAATATGACCCCACTGAATTTACTCCATTTCGGTGACTTGCTAAAAATCGCACAACAGCAAGCAAATCAAGCCTGTATCGTGTGTAAATGAGCCGCAATGAGACGCATAAATAAATTGTGCTTTATATGTCAAAATTTTCATGAAAACAGCACACGCAACCACCGATTTTACAAAAATGGCCTTTTTTCAGTGGAGTCTTGACAAATTTTCCTGATGATACTCGTGTAAAACAAAGTGCTGATGAAATTTGTCAAGTCTTGTCCACGATTTATTGAGAAGATACGTTTAGGGGATTGAATACGGCTCGTTATTAAATACATTTCATAAAAATAGCAGCAATTCCTATAACCAGTTGATTGTTTTCAATAAATACTCCAAGATATATTTCAGTCAGGCGGGGTGAGAAATGGATAATTGACAATGGCAAATGGATAATTATTCATTATCAATTATTTTGCGCGGATGGGGAATTTCTACTTGCATAACCATCCCCCCCGCCGCTTGGTTGCGGAAACTGAGCCGCCCGCCCATCAACGCCACCCGTTCGCTGATGCCCAGCAGCCCATAATGCCCTGAACGGCTCAACGCCGACAGGTCAAAATCGGCGGGCAGCCCATCCCCATTATCAATGATGGTGATGTGCAACAGGCGCGGCGATGTTTGCGTAAGGGTGACAGAAACGGCCGTTGCTTCCGAATGTTTCCACACATTATTTAACCCCTCCTGCACAATCCGAAAAATAGACAGTTCAATCGCCTCTGGCAAACGGCCGAGATCGTTTGTCAGTGTCAGGTCAACCAGAATGCCTGTGCGTTTACTCCATGTGTGGACATGGGATTGCAACGCCGCGCCCAGCCCCAGACTGTCAATCGTCGGCGGACGTAAATCGCCGCAAATGCCGCGCACATTGGAAACCAGCATCCGAATATGCTGACGCACATCGTCCAATTCAAGAGCCATCGCCCTGTTTTCGTACTCCATGCTGGCAATTTCTTCCAACTGATAATTCAAGCTCAATAAATCCTGAATCGTCTCGTCGTGCAGCTCCCGCGCCAGCCGTTTGCGCTCCCCTTCGCGCTCAGTCAGCAGGCGGCGTTGCGCGTCTTGCAACGCTAAATTTGCGCTGTCCAACGCTTGCACCTGTTCCGATAATTGCTCCAAAAGTGCTTGATTGGTTGTGTCCCGTTCGGCTAAATCTTCTTCGAGATTGGCTTGATTTTGATGTAATGTTTCCGTCTGGTGTTTGGCTTGGTAGTAGCTGTCTAATGCCCAAATGACGGGCGTGCGCTGTTTGCGGTCGTCGATACCGACGAGGGCGGCGACAATTTCTTCCCGATTGGTCTCGTCGGTGCGAAGTGTGGCGGCGACGCTGCCGTTTCGTAAGACGATGATGCGATCAGTGACGGCAAATAGGTGGTCGAGATTTTGACTGCTGAATAAAACGGCCGTTCCCTCCCGCCGCCATGTTTCAATCAAGGCCAGCAATTTGGCCTCATAGGGTGAACTGAGCAACGCCGTCGGGTTGTCCACGATGCGTAAATCGGCAGGATACGCCATCCCTTGCGCGATGGAAACGAGTTGGCGTGATTCTCCTGACAAATTGGCGATCTTGTCGTGTAGAGACGAAAATTTTACGCCCAATAAACTGAGTAATCGTTGCGCTTCGCCATCCATTCTGCGCTGGTTGATTAAATTGGTTCGTTTGCCAAAAATCGAGTATTTGATTTCGTGACCAAGAAAGATGTTGCTGGTGATGTCGAACTGTTCGGCCAGCATCGGCTCTTCGTGGATGAGACTGATGCCGACGCTGGCGGCGTGAAAGGGCGGGGGATGTAAACGGCCGTTAATCATCATCTCCCCGCTGTCCGGCTCCTGCAGCCCCGCCAACACGCGACAGAGAACCGTCTTGCCTGCCCCAGCCCGCCCCGCCAGCCCGACAACTTCGCCCGCATGAATCTCCAGACTGACCCTGTTCAACGCCGTCAATGCGCCAAATTGTTTGCTTAAATTTTCTGCTCGTAGAAAGATCATTAAAAGAAATTATGACATGGTTCATTTTTGATGAAACGATCTTTACACTTTTTGGGCGACCCAGCGGGTCGCCCCTACAGGAGGGAATCGTAGGGGCGATTTGCTGAATCGCCCAACACAACACAAATTGTAAAGATGATTTGCCCAATTTTGAACCATGCCGAAGTTGACAATTGACAATTGATAATTAACCATTGGCAATTGATCATTATGCCATGCTGTCCGTAATAATCTGCCGCAACGCCGCCGCGTCCAAATTTTTCTTGTCCACGAAGGCACTTGCGCCCGCTTCCAGCCCCAAGCGGTGAAATTCTCGATCTGGATATGCACTCATCAAAACCACACGCGAATCGGCCGTTTGTTTTTTAATTTTGCGTGTGCAGCGAATCCCATTTTCATCACCCAAAACAACATCGACAAAGACGAGGCGCGGTGCAGTTTGCCGCACTAAATGCACCGCATCTTCCGTGTTGCCCGCCTCATAAACCATCGCTTGGGGATAGACGCGGCTGATGATGCGGCGCAACTGTTGGCGATACCGCTTGTTGTCGTCTACGACCAAAATGGCGGACTGTTCCCCCTGCGGCATGAGTATGGGTTGTGGTGATGAGGCGATGGCTTGCATTGATCCTGTGGAAACGGCCGTTTTCATAATCTCTGGATGCCGATGGGCGTAATTCACCGCCTCCAGCCGACTTTGTACATCCAATCGGCGGTATAATCGTGTCAGATGGGTCTCAATCGTCTTGATGCTCAATCCCAATTGCGCCGCAATCGTGCGATTGTCCATCCCTTTTGATAATAAATGCAAAATTTCAGATTGACGTGTCGATAATATCGGCACGCTGTTTGCCATCGTATCCGATGATTGCAGCAGTTTGTCCACCAATGAACTCGAAATCCATCGTTTGCCCGCCAAAATGCGCTTGATCGCCAACTGCAAATCGCTGAGCGGCTGATCCTTGAGATGGTAGCCGTTCACGCCCGCCCGCAACAACCCTTGCACATACACATCATCATCATATGCGCTGACGACGAGGATCAGCATCTTGGGATACTGTTGACGAATATGAGAAACGGCCGTTATGGGTTCAAAATCAGGCATCGTCACATCGGTAACGATGAGATCGGGTTGCAATTTGTCAATCGCCCGCATCAGGCTGGGGCCGTCGCCCACTTCACCGATGATGTGCAACGATTCTTCGCCTTCAAGGGCGTTACGAATGCCCGCCCGCACAAGGGCGTGGTCGTCTGCTAATAAAATGCGTGTAATCATTTCTAGTATAGGTGACTGTCACTGCCCGCATAGCTTCAACCTGACAGAATCGTGTGGGTAGTGACTGTCACCTCAATTGTTTATCTGAATGCCTATATTATCCCAAAGACGGCCGTTAAGGGAAACCCCTGAATGGGAAAAGGGGGGAATACCCCATCAGATTAGGGGGAGATTAGGGTTAACGGCCGTTTTTAATTGCGGTTAAATATACAGAAGATGACACAATTATAAACAACTCACTAACCCACATCAATCAAAAGGAGGTTCACCTATTGAAAAGAAGTAGCGTCCCGTAGTTAAGACAATCAAATTTACCCATTTACAACCCTAAATTGTATCTTCTCAGTATTCTGGGGAGACTTGACAAACTTTCCTAATGATACTCGTGTAAAATAAAGTGCTGATGGAATTTGTCAAATCTTGTCCCCAATTTTTTGAGAAGATACCCTAAATTTTTGGAGAAGAAAAATGAAAAATAAGTCCCTGAAAACATTGTTAATCCTTTTAGTCCTGCTGATGTCCATCGGCTTAGTTAGCTGTGGTTCCAATGACGCAGCAGAAGAAACGACCGACACAACCGCAACAGAAGAAACGGCCGTTGTAGAAGAAGTTGAAGAAGTTGAAGAACCAGCCGCCCCCGCCGAAGAAGTAGCTGGCAAAGTGGGCATCATCTTGCCCACCAAAGACGAACCCCGCTGGGTGCAAGACGAAGCCCGCTTTGAAGAAGCACTCACCGCCGCTGGCTACGAAGTCGAAATCCTGTTCAGCCAAGGCGATTCCGCCAAAGAACGCGCCAATGTTGAAGATTTAATCACCAAAGGCGTGCAAGTCATCATTTTCACCCCCCATGACGGCACAGCCGCTGCCGCCGCCGCTGAGGTTGCCCAAGAAGCTGGCGTACAAGTCATCTCCTACGACCGCCTCATCCGTGACACCGACGCAGTTGATTACTACGTCACCTTCGACAGCTTGGCCGTTGGCGCACAACAAGCCCAATATCTGGTAGACAACGCCGAAGGCACAGGTAACCCGCTCTATCTTTACGCTGGCGCCGCCTCCGACAACAACGCTTTCATCTTCTTTGAAGGTGCATGGAATGTCTTACAACCCAAAATTGCTGATGGCACATTCGTCATCAAAAATTCCAGCGAAGCGATTGCCTTACAAGATAATGCTGACCTTTCCCGTGACGAATTTGCCCAAATTATCGGCCAAGTGACGACTAATTGGGACTTTAACACCGCCAAAAATCTGGCCGAAGCCAATTTGACCGCCACCACCGCCGAAGATAAAGGGGATGTCTACATCCTCGCTCCCAATGATGGCACCGCCCGCGCCATTGCCGACACCTTCGCCGTTGACGGCGACGTGACCAGCTTCGTGGTGACGGGTCAAGATGCAGAACAAGCCTCTGTGCAATACATCATTGATGGCAAACAATCCATGACCGTATTCAAAGATGTGCGTACATTGGTTGATGATGCTATCAACGCCGCCATTGCCTTGTTGCAAGGTGAAACACCCGCCGCGCAAGGCTCTTACAACAACGGCGCGATTGACGTGCCTGCCATCCAATCGGCCGTTGTCACGGTTGATGCCGCCAACGTCAATGCTGTTTTGATTGAGTCTGGTTACTACGATGCCGCCGATTTCACCGGCGTAGAAGCTGGCGAAGAGATGGAAGCTGAAGAAGTTGCTGGTAAAGTTGGTATTATTTTGCCCACCAAAGACGAACCCCGCTGGGTGCAAGACGAAGCTCGTTTTGAAGAAGCACTCGTCGCTGCTGGCTATGAAGTCGAAATTCTGTTCAGCCAAGGTGATTCCGCCAAAGAACGCGCCAATGTTGAAGATTTAATCACCAAAGGGGTGCAAGTCATCATTTTCACCCCCCACGATGGCACCGCCGCCGCCGCTGCCGCTCAGGTTGCCCAAGAAGCTGGCGTACAAGTCATCTCTTACGACCGCCTCATCCGTGACACCGATGCCGTTGATTACTACGTCACCTTCGACAGCTTGGCCGTTGGCGCACAACAAGCCCAATACCTCGTAGACAACGCCGAAGGCACAGGCAACCCGCTCTATCTCTACGCTGGAGCCGCCTCCGACAACAACGCATTCATCTTCTTTGAAGGTGCATGGAACGTATTGCAGCCAAAAATTGCTGATGGCACGTTCGTCATCAAAAATTCCAGCGAAGCGATTGCGTTACAAGACAGCGCAGAATTGACTCGTGACGAATTTGCCCAAATTATCGGTCAGGTAACGACCAATTGGGACTTCAACACTGCTAAGAACTTAGCCGAAGCCAACTTGACCTCCACCACCGCCGAAGATAAAGGGGATGTCTACATCCTCGCTCCCAATGATGGCACCGCTCGCGCCATCGCCGACACCTTCGCTGTTGACGGTGATGTAACCAGCTATGTTGTGACTGGTCAGGATGCGGAACAAGCCTCTGTGCAATACATCATGGACGGCAAACAATCCATGACCGTATTCAAAGATGTTCGTACGCTGGTTGATGATGCCATTAACGCCGCCATCGCCCTGTTGCAAGGTGAAACACCCGCCGCGCAAGGTTCTTACAACAACGGCGCGATTGATGTACCTGCTATCCAATCTGCGGTTGTGACCGTCGATGCCGACAATGTAGAAGCGGTACTGTTTGAGTCTGGCTATTACGATGAGGCCGATTTTGAGTAAAAAAAGCAGCAAGTAATAAGTGGCAAGTATGCAAGTGTGCAAGTATCATAGCTATACTTGGCACTTGTTGCTTGCAACGTAAATGGAGATTCCGATGACCGTCCCCCTGTTAGAAATGAGAAATATCACCAAAGAATTCCCAGGTGTGAAAGCGTTGGACGACGTGAGTTTTCAGGTCGCCAAAGGGGATATTCATTGTCTTGTCGGTGAAAATGGTGCAGGAAAATCGACGCTCATGAAGATTTTGAGCGGCGTTTATCCGCATGGTAAATACAGCGGCGATATTCTTTTTGAGGGGAATGTTCAAAAATTCAAAACGATTAGCGAGAGTGAGGCTGTCGGAATCAGCATCATTTATCAGGAATTGGCACTTGTTCCTGAAATGACCGTCTACGAAAATATTTTTGTAGGCAATGAAATCAGCAATGGGTTCAGCATTGACTGGAACGAAACGATTAAGCGGGCGACTGAAATGCTCGCTAATGTGCAATTGGATGTAAACCCGGCCGTTCAGGTCAAAGATTTGGGTGTTGGCAAGCAGCAATTGGTCGAAATTGCCAAAGCACTCAGCAAAGATGTCAAATTGCTCATCCTCGATGAGCCGACATCGGCATTAAATGAACACGATGTCGCCAACCTTCTTGGATTGTTGCGCGGCTTAAAAGAGCAGGGCGTTACCTGCATCATGATCACCCATAAATTGCAAGAGGTGATGGAAATCGCCGACAAGGTGACGGTTTTGCGTGACGGCAAAACGATTTGTACGCTGGACGCGCACGCGGGCGAAGTTTCCGAGCAGGCACTAATCAAACATATGGTTGGGCGTGAAATCAATAATATTTACCCCAAGCGTGAACATATTCGCTCTGATGAGGTTGTGCTTGAGGTCAAAAATTGGACGGCGTATGATTCTACTGTCGGCCGAGACATATTGAGCGATGTTGATTTTAATGTCAAACGGGGTGAAATCATTGGTTTTGCGGGGTTGATGGGGTCTGGGCGCACGGAGTTGGCGTTGAGCCTGTTTGGAAACCCAGAGGGGTATAAAATTAAGGGGGAGATGTTTGTGAACGGCCGTTTAACCCATTTCCCTCATCCCCAAGACGCAATCAGCGCCGGCCTCGCCTACGTCTCCGAAGACAGAAAACAAAACGGCCTCATTCTGATTCAAGATGTCATGCAGAACATCACGCTGGCAAATCTACACGCCATCGCCAAACGCAGTGTGATTGACGAAAATGCCGAAATTGCCATTGCCAACAAATATAGAGAGTCACTCAACATCAAAACCCCCAGCATTGAACAGACCGTCTCTAATCTGAGCGGTGGCAACCAGCAAAAAGTATCATTGGCGAAATGGCTGTTCTCCAACCCCGACATCCTCATCCTTGATGAGCCGACACGCGGCATTGATGTGGGCGCAAAATTGGAGATTTACACCATTATGAATCAACTTGTGGAAAACGGAATGAGTATCATCATGATATCGTCAGAACTCCCCGAAATTTTAGGGATGAGCGACAGAATATACGTCGTTTCCAGCGGTGAAATCACAGGCGAACTGCCCATAGAAGACGCAACACAAGAAAGCATCATGCACTTGGCAACAAGAAATTAAACCATCTCGTTCCCATGCTCTGCGTGGGAATGCCGACTGGACGCTCTGCGTCCCACCCGACGCAGAGCGTCGAAAAAACAGCATTCCACGCTCTGCATGGAACGAGGGAATTCGGGAGAACGAACAAGATGACATTCATCAAAGATTTTCAGCATGTATTAAAGCAAAACATCCGTGAATACGGCATGTTTATTGCCCTTTTTGTCATCTGGGCTGTATTTGCCGTTTTGACGGAAGGTATTTTCATTTCATCAAGAAATATAAGCAACCTTCTGAATCAAGCGGGTTACATCGCCGTGCTTGGCGTTGGCATGACGCTGATTATCGTCATTCGCCATATTGATCTTTCCGTCGGATTTATGGCAGGGTTTTTGGGCGCAGTTGCCGCCATCGCCATGTCGTTTTGGAATTGGCCTGTTTATATCGTCATTCCAGCGATTTTGCTGCTCGGGCTTCTCTTAGGATTTATTCCCGGTTTCTTGGTCGCCCAAATGAAAATCCCAGCATTTGTGGCAACGCTGGCCGCCTTTTTAATCTATCGCGGCGCAATTTTGGTCGTCACTGAAGGCACGGGAACGATTATCATTTCCAATGATTTCTTTAATGCGATAGGCAATGGCTTCATTCCTGACATTCCCATCGGGATTTTGCCAGAAATGCACGTTTTGACGCTCATCTTGGGCATCATTGCCATCGCCTTCTATATTTGGGGCGAATTGAAAGCCCGTAAAACCAAACGTGCATATAATTTTGAGGTTTTGTCGCGCAGTATTTTTGGCTTAAAGCTCGCCTTTGTCGCGGCTTTGATTGGTGGAATGACATGGGTGCTGGCGGGGTACAATGGTCTCTCTTGGACGGTTGTCATCGTCCTGATCGTTGTTGGCATTTACAGCTTTGTATCCACGCGGACAGTCATTGGCCGCCATATTTACGCTGTCGGCGGCAACCCTGAAGCGGCTGAATTAAGTGGTATCAATGTCAAAAAAATCACTTACGCCGTGTTCGGTCAGATGGGGATGTTAGCTGCATTATCTGGCATTTTGTTTGCCTCTCGCTTGCAGTCGGCAACGACGACGGCCGGAACGCTATTTGAATTGGACGCGATTGCGGCCGCTTTTGTCGGCGGCGTGTCGGCTGCTGGCGGTGTGGGTAAAGTGACGGGGGCGGTTATTGGTGCATTGGTCATGGCTTCATTAACCAGCGGCATGAATCTGATGGGTATTGGAATTTCGTATCAATATATGGTTCGTGGCGGGGTGTTGGCAGCGGCCGTTATTTTTGATGTTGCCACGCGCAATCGTTAAGGTTGGGCTGGTTCAGAAATTAAATTACCCTGAACTTCGTCCATATCTTCCTGCGCGGTGACGGCAATAACGGCCGTTCCCATCTCCTCCGTCGCATCAACGCCATTGTGCAGTAAGGCCATTTCTACATTTAAATCACCCAAAATTTTGTTTGTCATTCCTGCCCCCATTCCCACCTTCGTGGGGACGGGGGCAGGAATGACAAACGTGTAATTATTTTTTCATGAATGGCCTAAATAACGGCCGTTGGCAACACCGTCGGCGTGGGCGATGGGGTTGTTATTTCCGCAACTTGTTAAATCCTATTGCTGGTTTCGTACCCCGTTTCTAATCGCTCGCGTAACGACATCTACGGTCATATTGGCGGCTAAATTATATGGAGCATCCACCTGCTGGGTGGCGATGGCGAACGCCGTGTCGCCGTCATGCCGTGTGTGGACGGGGCGGATGGCGATTGCCATCCCGTCATGGGCGCGTTGAGCGATATGGTTGAGTTCGTTTTTGGAAAAACGGCCGTTTGTCATCAGCACAACTAGCGTCGTATTCGTTCCCGCAGGCGGCATCATCTCATCAGTGATGAAGCGGTACGGGTGTTGCTTGACCAGCCAGCCATTTTTCCCGCATGCGCCAGCCAGCACCGAGCCATCGGGGTTGACAACATCGCCGATTGCATTGACAACGGCCGTTGCCGTCACAACTAACTCCCCCACCGTCGCCATTGCCATGCCAAAACCGCCCGTCATACAATTCTCGAAGCCGCTCCATTTGCCCACATTCACGCCCGCCGCCGCTCCGACCGCTCCTTGTGCATCATTATTGACATGCGCGTTCTCGCAAGCCGCATATCCCATCGCCCCATTTGGCGGGTGCTGCCCGTTGCTGTGGAATAAATCATACACCACCGCCCCCGCCACAATCGGGATGGGACGAACGGGGGTGTGATGACCGATCCCCCGCTCGCTCAACCAGCGGACGATGCCGTCACCCACGCTGAGGCCAAACGCGCTGCCGCCAGTAAGAAAAATTGCATTGATGCTGTTATTTGGCTTTTCTGGACGCAGCATTGTCAATTCGCGCCCGCTGACAGCGTGTCCGCGTGCATCTACACTGGCGATTGCGCCTGCTGGCGGCAAAAATACAGTACAACCCGTTTTGTTTTCGGTGTCGGTTGCGTGTCCGATTTTGATATTTAATGTGTTCATTGAATTGATAATTAGGGGATGGTCATCCCTTCGCCCATTGTCATTCCCGCCCCATTCTGGGGAGACTTGACAAATTTTCAAATGGCACTCGTGTAAAACAAAGTGCGGATGAAATTTGTCAAGTCTTGTCCACGGTATTCTGGGGAGACTTGACAAATTTTCCTAATGGCACTCGTGTAAAACAAAGTGCGGATGAAATTTGTCAAGTCTTGTCCACGATTTATTGAGAAGATACCTTTTTTCGGTGACTATCCATTTCTAATTAGAGGGGTGTGGATCACCCGCCGACAAATTTGATTTTGTATCCTAGTTTTTTCAATTTAGCTGCTACTTTTTCTCGATTATCCCCTTGAATTTCGATCACATCTCTTTTGATGGAGCCGCCTACACCGCACGCTTTTTTCAAGGTTTTTGCTAACGTTTTTCGATCTTTATCAGTTAGCTGCAAGTTCATAATGACTGTCACTGTCTTGCCGCCGCGTCCCTTTTTTTCGGGGCGTATATGGGCGGTTTGCTCTGAGGGAGGTGCGCTTTTGGGCTTGGGGCAGCGGCACGGGTAGCTGCCGCAACGGGGGCATCGTTTCTCAAATGCGGGGGATGTGGAATAAACGATACGTCCTTTTTCTCTTCTCATAGGTTTTCTCCAATGTTTATTGCTGTTTTCTGGTCAAGTATAACCAATATTTGATACGCTTCAAAAATGTTTTGTGTGGGAATGGGACGCGGATGCTTCGCACGCGGAAAACAAAAGAGAATCTGCGGTCATCCGTAAAATCCGCCTAATCCGCGTTCTACCTCCCTCCATTAGATGAACAACGCTCGGCGGCTTTTATGTTCATACTGTATTAGGTATAATCGGCGGCATGACGATGCAAAATGGCAAAACGGCCGTTCCCCCCACACCTCCCCATAACCGCGAAGCATTAGGCTGGACGTTCTTGATTGGCAGTTTCAGCGCGTTGTTGCTGTTGCTGGTGATAACGGCCGTCTCTGTCAATTACGCCTTGCAAAACGGCCGTCGTGATCTCACCTTTATCTTGACCGCCCAGCAGGGCAGCGTGCGGCTCAACGATGCCAGCGGCGTACAGCGAGCCGTTTCTGCCGCTGGTCCGCAGCAAGAGCTATCCACAGTGACCCAATTGCTCACCGATCTGCTCGTTTCGGGCGAAGTGACCATCTATTCGCCCGATGAGGAAGGGGTTGACCTTGCCCAGATGCAGTTCTACAACAACGCCGATTTGACCTTTGAGCATGTGGACACCCCTCGTTTTGGGGTGAGCGATCAGCCGCATCGCTTGCAGATGACGCTGATGGCGGGACGCTTGCGATTGACCGTGCCAGCGAGCGATGGACGGCCGTTACACATCTTCATCCACACCCCGCACGGAGATATTTTTATTGTCGATCCCGGCCAATACAGCATTACTGTTGACGAAGGACAGACGCAGACGGCCGTGTTAAACGGCCGTGCCGCCCTCACCCATGCCGACGAGACGGTGGAATTGGAGAAGGATACATTGGGCGAGATGAGCGCGAGCAGTATTGTGCGATTGACGGCCGTTACCGATCTCATCCAAGCGGCCGATTTTGATAACGCATGGGGCGATCCCGCCAATCCGTGGCAAACAGGCAATTGGGATGTCGAACTGGCTGGACAGCCTCGCGGCAGTGTAAAACAAGTGCGATCCCAGACACGGTCACTATTACAAATCATACGCAATGGCAAAGGACATGCTGAGGTTCGTACCAGCCAGCAGATTGGGGCTGACATACTGGCTGACGCGCTGTGGCTGCAATTGGATATGCGCGTCATTTACCATGATTTGGATGTATGTGGCTCTCAGGGGAGCGAATGCCCCCTTTTTGTAGAGATCAAATATGAAGACGAGGATGGGATCGCTCGTGAATGGCGGCAAGGATTTTATGGGCATGGGCTGGCTTCTGCCAGTACGCCGTATATCTGTTATAACTGCGGAGGCACGCAAGATGGGCATGTTCCCGTGCCGATGGAAGCGTGGTTTGTCTATGATATTGAGATTTTGGCCGCATTGGCACGGCAAGGCGCACCATCACCCGCCCGTATCCATGAGGTCACCATAACCACTTCTGGACATAGTTTTGCAGTCGAATTGGAGCATATACACCTTTTTGTGATGAATAATGAATAGGCACCCATTATCCATCATCCATCACCCATCATCTGATCGCAAACGCGGCACATATCTATTGTGGATGGAGGTGCGGACGGCCGTTTTCATCCCATTCGGCCGTTTTCAAGGCGGTGAAAAGGTGGACGTTCCCGCAGGGCATTGTTTGTACGCAGGGTCGGCGATGGGGGGAATGGCATCACGTTTATTGCGGCACGCCTGCCGCGCTGACCTCTCCCGCCCGCATCCGATTTTGCCCGTTTTAGAGCGGCATTTTGGCAAAACGGCCTCCTCTTCGCCCAAAAAGATGCATTGGCATATTGATTATCTACTGGAGCAAACGGCCGTTTCCTTCACCCGCGCTCACCTTTTGTATAGTAGCCATCGCTGGGAAAGTGCATTGGCTGAATTTCTGCAAAACTCGCCTATCTGCACCCCTCTTGCCGATGGGCTGGGGGCGACGGATGGGCGTGGTACACATTTTTTTCATACAACGGCGCATGATTGGAGCTTCTTAAACGCATGGAACAGCTTGAACGACGGCTTGTCCGTCAAATTGAGCGGCTGAACGGCCGTTTATCCACATTACATCACCGACGCGACCGCCTCTCTACTTGGCGGTTTGCCGTTTTTTTACTTGGCGGGATAGTCGCTGCCGGCGTGTTTGTCAAGGTCGGCGCGTGGCAATGGGCGGTGACGAGCGGCCTCGCCGCTCTGCCATTTTTATGGTTGGTACGGCTACATCGGCGGGTGGAAACGGCCGTGCGCCAGCATGAATTATGGCGCGGGATCAAGCAATCCCATCTCGCCAAAATACGGCTGGATTGGGATCGCTTACCGCCATCTGACCCCGTCCCCCCTGAGATGGCCGACCACCCGTTCGCCCTTGATTTAGATGTAGTGGGCAGCCATTCCCTGCACCGTTTGATGGATACTGCCATCACGATGGAAGGAAGCGGCCGTTTGCGCGACTGGCTGCTGGCCGAGCACCCACCATCGGCAGACTGTTTAGATAAACGGCAAACGGCCGTGCGTGAGTTGCGCGACCTGCCCCGCTTTCGGGATAAATTGCGCCTGCAAGCCGCTCTGGTCAATGATGGCAAGAGCGAAAAATGGCATGGGCGGCAGCTTTTGGATTGGCTGGACAGCCAAGAGCAAAGCCGTTCATTGAGGACAGCTCTTTTCGCCCTTGTGCCGCTGTCGCTACTGACAATTGCGCTCTTTTTGCTGAATATGGCGGGAAAAATCCCGGCGTGGTGGATTGGCAGCTGGCTGTTGTACGCCCTGATTTCGATAGCACAGGTGTATAAGGCGGGGGCTGTGTTGAAAGAGGCGTTTTTCCTGCGTGACGGGGTGATGCAGATGACGGCCGTTTTTCGATTTTTGGAACAGTATCCGTATAAAACGGACTCAGCTTTGGCGGCATTATGCCAGCCGTTTACGGGGGAAAAACGGCCGTCGGCATCGCTCCGCCACATACGGCAAATTGTGTCGGCGGCCAGTTTGCAGATCAATCCGATAATTTGGTTTTGGCTCAATGCAGCTGTGCCGTGGGACATCTTTTTTGCCCATCGCTTCAATAAAGTCAAGCAGGAATTAGGCCGACATTTGCCGTTATGGATGGATCGCTGGTTTGATCTGGAGGCATTGAGCGGGCTGGCAACATTCGCCTATTTGAATCCGCAAGTGACATGGCCGATCTTGTCAACAGTTGATACCGTCTTCCGCGCAGTTCAAATCGGCCACCCGCTCATCCCCGCTACTGAACGGGTTTGCAACACATACAGTGTCGCTGAGTTAGGCCGTTTGGACATCATCACTGGCTCTAATATGGCGGGAAAAAGCTCCTTTTTACGCACAATCGGGATCAATTTGGCGATGGCATACGCTGGCGGCGGGGTGATGGCAGATCAATTGGTGACACGGCCGTTTCGACTCTACACTTCCATGCGGCTGAACGATTCTGTCACCAGCGGCACCTCCTTCTTTTACGCCGAAGTGCGCCGCCTGCGAGCGTTGCTGACTGCGCTAGAAGAGGATCAACAGCCGCTCTTTTTCCTCATTGATGAGATTTTTCGGGGAACGAATAATCGTGAACGCTTTGTCGGCAGTCAGGCGTATGCGCGGGCATTGCTGGGCAAAAATGGGATCGGTTTGATCGCTACCCATGATTTAGAATTGGCAAAACTGGCAGACGGGGACGATACGGTTACTAATTACCATTTTCGTGATGAGGTGGAAAATGAGCGGCTATATTTTGATTACATATTGCACGATGGCGTATGCCCAACGACAAATGCACTAAAAATTATGGAACGTGCGGGACTTCCCATCACTGAAACGGGGCACGGATTGCGCGGATGAACACAGATAAAAATGAGGCTGATCAATGAAATCTGCGTATATCCTAACCTGAATAAGCCAGAAAAGTATCTCCTCAATGAATCGTAGACAAGACTTGACAAATTTCATCAGCACTTTATTTTACACGAGTATCATAGGAAAATTTGTCACGTCCCCCCAGAATACTGAGAAGATACCCAGAAAAGAATGATCCGCAGATTTCGCAGATTGACGCAGATAAAAACATTCAATCTGCGCTAATCTACGAAATTTGTGGACAATTTCTTGTATATGGTACAAAAATATCACTGATAAGGGAAAACTCGTAAATAACTGTGGCCAAGGTGACAGGCACTTGGCAAGTGCCTGTCACCTGAAAGCCCAAAGTTAAAAACGAACCTTCCCTAAGGTACTAAAAATCCTGCAAATCTGCGTCCTATTTACCACATTAATTTCCTATGATTCGTACAGTTAGATTTGATGATGTGCAGGCGATATGTGACATTTATAATGAGTACGTCGCCCATACGAGTATCACATTTGAAGAGCTGCCTGTCTCCACTGTGGAGATGCAAAGGCGTATTGAGAAGGTGCGGCTGCCGTGGCTGGTTTATGAAGAGGGGGGAACGGCCGTTGGCTACGCCTATGCCGCCCAATGGAAAGAGAGAAGTGCGTATCGGCATACGGTTGAGTGTACAATCTATCTCTCACCCGAAGCGGCTGGCCGACAAATTGGCACGCAGCTGTACGATGCGCTGTTTACCGCATTGCGAGAGTTTCCCATCCACGCGCTTATCGGCGTGATCGCCCTGCCCAATGCCGCCAGCATCGCGCTGCATGAAAAATTTGGCTTTGAGAAGGCGGCATATTTCCGAGAAGTCGGGCGGAAATTTGATAAATGGGTTGATGTGGGATATTGGATTAAAGTACAGGATAATTTCTAGGAACGAGGATTTATTTAATTACCAAAGTTGTCATTCCCGCCCCCACCTTCGTGAGGGTAAACTCTTTTAGGCGGGAATCTATGATTTTTCAGACTGTGGATTCCTGCCTTTCGCAGAGCTTGTCCTCATGAAGATGGGGGGATGACAGATGGAAGTTTTGGGGTATCCTCTCAGTATTCTGGGGAGACTTGACAAATTTTCTTAATGATACTCGTGTAAAATAAGGTGCTGATGAAATTTGTCAAGTCTTGTCCACGATTTATTGAGAAGATACGTTTCGGGTTTTATTTAATCCTCTGGTACAGTTTGGCCT
>WFSA01000321.1 GCA_015486215.1 Anaerolineae bacterium
GGGGAACACGGCCGTACTCGCTGCCCTGCTCGGTCTGGTTTTCGTCTTCAATCTAATCTTGCTGGTCGCCATCGGCGGCATTTGGCCGACCATCGGCGAGGTGGCGCGTTTGTTTTCCTTCACTCTCATGTCGCTGGCCTACATGCTCATCTTTTTGAGCCTCTCCATGCTGTTGAGCATCCGCCTGAATAATGGGGCGACGGTCTTCCTCATCTCGCTGGTGCTGTGGGTGCTGTTCAGCTTTGTCGTCCCGCAGATGGCCGATGCGACGATGAGTAACAGCAGTGTGGTCAACAGCATCAGCGGCGCGATTAACCAAATTCCACAGGAAACGGCCGTTTCCCAAACCATCAACTATCTTTCACCCACTTGGCACTTACGCAATATCGGCGGTCAACTGCTGCAATTCGCTCCCGGCAGCGGCGCGATCAGCACAGGCGCATTGTTCAGCCACACGCTGGCCGCGCTGCTGGTTTTATTACTGCCCACAGCGGCTTTTACCGCCGCTGGATTTGCTATTTTTCAGCGTA
The DNA here is from genome assembly GCA_015486215.1 of Anaerolineae bacterium. Classification (GTDB taxonomy): domain Bacteria; phylum Chloroflexota; class Anaerolineae; order Promineifilales; family Promineifilaceae; genus S016-13. The sequence continues at coordinate 531 of WFSA01000321.1, forward strand.
ATGAAACGCTGGTATTGGAGGGGTAGCCATGAAATATATCCTCTCCTTCCTGATTTTAGTGACACTACTAGGCGGTGTTTCCCTGGCGCGGGCTGATGAAGCGGCACTGGCGCAGACGGTGTCGGCTGGACAAACGGCCGTTTACCAGATTGAAATTCATAACGAAACGGCCGTTACCCACGATTACGCCCTCTCCCTGACCGGCCTGCCCGACGGGTTGACCACGACGTTTACGCAGGGCGGCCCCCTCGTCAACCAGATTACAGTAGCAGCAAACGAGTACGGGCTGGTGACAATACGGGTGGATGTGGGGATGGAAACGGCCGTTGCTCATTACACCGCCCACTTTACGGCCGTCCGTGACGATGGCGACAGCCTGACGTTGCCCGTCACCCTCAATGTAGAAAATACTTACGCGGTCAAAATTGTCAGTCAAAATCAAAACGTATCCGCACTTAGCGGACAATCTTTTACTTTTGACGCAACCGCCGCCAACAGCGGTGCCGCCGCCGTGACCAATCTCGTCTTAACGGCCGGCGTTCCCGCCAAGTGGATTGTACAAACCGATCCCGTCTCTATCCCCACGCTGGAACCGGGCGCAGAAGCGGCCTTCCATGTGACGGTGCAGGTGCCTTCCTCGCAAACGTCCACCGATCAGGAAATAAAACTGGCACTGACCAGCGACCAGACGACCAGCCCCGACAGCGCCCTGATGGTACGGGTGCAAAAAAGCCCGATGTTTCTCTATGTGGCAACGGCCGTTATGGGATTAGCCATCGTCGGTGCTTTCATCACCTTCCGCCGCAAAGGGCGGCGTTAAACGGAATACAACTTAGAAGTTCAACTTCTTAAAGAAGTTGAACTTCTGGAAGGAATAATCATGACCACAACCACCCTATCCATCACCCAAACCCCACGGCGAGGCCGCATCCTTTGGGTTATCGCCCGCAAGGAAATTAGCGATGCCTTTCGCAATCGTCTGTTTCTTATCTCCATGATCATGCTGTTAGGCTTGAGCCTGATCGCCATCGGGCTGGGATCGCTTAGCGTCCGCACCCAAATGACCGACTATCTGCAATCGGTGCAAATCCTGACCGATTTAGGCCGCACCGACTTCCCCGCCGCGCCTTCGCTCAACCCCATCGCCATTTCCAAGAATTTCATCAACTATCTGGCGATGGTAGGGGCATTACTGGCGATGATTTTGGGCTTTACGACCGTCAACAAAGAGCGTCAGGCAGGCACGCTGCGCCTCATCCTCTCCCGCCCTGTTTACCGCGACCAATTGCTAACGGGCAAGGTGTTGGGCAATGCCATTTTGCTGGCAGTGTTGATGACGGCCGTTGGCCTAGTCACGATATTGGCAATTGGTACCATCGGCAAAGTCTGGCTTACAGGCGATCAAATCATCAGGCTGGCTCTCACAATGGGCATGTCATGGCTTTACCTGATGACCTTCTACTTACTGGCGCAGTTCTTCGCCCTGCTGCTGCCCAACGGCAACAACGCCCTGCTGCTCACCATCATCGTCTGGCTCGTTTTCGCCTTCATCTTCCCCCAGATTGGCGACACGATGGATTTGGACAATCAGCTTCCCGGCGGCTTTTTTGCCACGATGGGGCTAGACAAAACGGGGGCAGATAAGGCATTGCAACAATTCAAATGGTACGAAACGGTGCGCGATGGCGTGGAGGAATTATCGCCTACCAAGCATTACGAGCGCATCAGCTACGCCTTGCTGGGCATCAAAAAACAGTTCAACGAAAACACATGGCAGGAGGTTATGCAATTTAAGCTGGTCAATCTCATTGGCCTAACCGTCCCCATCGTTCTGCTATTAAGCGCGTCTTACGTCGTTTTCCTCAGACAAGAGACGTAAATCCCATTCAAGACCTTCAAAACACATATTTCATTTACAAAAGGAAAAATATCATGTCAAAGAAAATGTACACCTTCATATTCGTTACAATTTTGTCAGCATTATTATTAGCCGCTTGCGGCAGCAGCACACCTTCATCAGCTCCAGCATCTGGCGGCAATGACAGTGCCGCCGCCAACGGCTCCGATACGGACGGAGATGGCATTCCCGATTCGGCCGAAAAGGTGCTGGGAACTGATCCAAAAACGGCCGACACAGATGGCGACGGTCAGAATGATTTGGACGACCAAAATCCAATGATGGCCGACAATCCCATTCAAGAAAGCAGTACGACGCAGGGATTCACGATTAGCGGCTTATTGGTAGAAAACAATGAGGATGGGAACGGTGCGGGTGTGCCGGATCATCTGGAGTTCAAAGTGACCAACACAGGCACGGCCGATTTGACTAATTTCGACATTTACTACACCATCACCGATAAAGATACAGGTGCTGTACAAGGGTATTACCGCACCCTGCCCGGCTTCACGGTGAAACCCAGCGAGACCAAAGATATTCATTTTGATAATACGGGTCAACCAAACCATTTCAGCGTGAATCCCAACAGTGCCTTTTACACAGACCAAAACGGCCTGACGCTAAAAGTCACGTTACACACGACTGGGCTGGCTCCGCAAACTGGCTCGGTCGATAAAGACCCTGGTGGGGCGGAAGGCGGGGTGGAATAAGATAGTAGTGCTAGGCATGGGGCAAACGATCTTGCCCAACTAAAGCCATCCGCCTCGTGCCTAACACAACTTGTCCATAATTATAGCGGAGCCTGAGCTTGTCGAAGACGCAGCGGTGTTTGCCGCCTCTGCCTTCGACAAGCTCAGGCGACGGCTAGTACACGTTGGTAAGAAAACCTAGAAGAACTTCTGCCAGTGTATACTGGCGCTTTTGAGGCGATATTTTATGCGCGTTTTAGTAGTCGAAGACGAACCCCGCATGGCACAACTGATTCGGCAGGGGTTGGAAGAGGAATCGTATGCGGTGGATGTGGTGGATAACGGCCGTGACGTTCTCCTCTGGGCGCAAAGTGCTGCCTATGACATCATCCTGCTGGACATCATGCTGCCCGGCATGAATGGGTTGGATGTCTGCCGCCAACTACGAGCCGAAGGGTTCATCATGCCCATTCTCATGCTCACCGCCCGCGACACATTGCCCGATAAAGTAAAGGGGCTGGACAGCGGCGCCGATGATTATCTGGTGAAACCATTCGCCATCGAAGAGTTGACGGCACGGATGCGGGCATTATTACGGCGCGACAGCCCCGACAAGAGCGCATTGCTAACGGTAGGCGATCTAACGTTAAATCCAGCAACAAAATTGGCACGGCGCGGCGAGCAGGTGATTGAGTTGACAGCAAAAGAGTATTCACTGCTTGAAACATTGATGCGCCATCCCAATCAGGTGTTAAGCCGCGACCAGATTATTGAGCATGTCTGGGACATGGAATTTGAATCTGGCTCGAAACTGATTGAGGTGTACATTTATGCGCTGCGTAAGAAAATTGATGTCGGCCGGGACAACAAACTAATTCAAACGGTGCGCGGCATGGGGTATCGGATAGGCGATCATGAAACCCATTAGTCTGCGGGCGCGGCTGGCGTTGTGGATGGTACTGGTGGAGGCATTGCTGCTGGTGGTGTTTACGGCCGTTACCATCATCATCCTGCAAAATCTGCAAAACCAGCAAATTGAAGAGACCCTGCGCCTCAGCGCGTCAGAACTCAACGCCGTGGTTGACGTGCGTGATGGAAACTATGCAGTGGCCGCCAGCGAAACGGCCGCCGTCCGCACACGGGGCATCATGGCTTGGGTATTATCGCCAGACGGTACTGTCGTTTTAACAATTGGCAATGCTGAAAATTACCCTCTGCCCGCCGACCTTCCCCTGCCCGGCCAGCTAAACAATGGCACGCTGCCCGACGGGGAATCGGTGCGCTATTTTGTCACACCGTTAACCGAGGGCAGCCGCCAGTTGGGTACGCTAACACTGGCCCTGCCGTTAGGCGGCAGCCAAATTTTCACGCGGCAAATTTTACTGGGACTGCTCATCGCCATTCCCATCGTTCTGCTCCTGTCGGTTCTTGGCGGTGTCTTTTTGGCCGGACGCGCCCTCAAGCCGGTCTCCGCCATCACCCGCACAGCGCAAGCGATCAGTGCCGAAGACCTCAGCCACCGTATTGAAATGGCACTGCCCGAAGATGAAATCGGCCGTTTGGCGCAAACCTTCAACGCCATGCTGGAACGGCTCGATCACGCCTTTGAGCGGGAACGGCAGCTCACTTCTGACGTGTCCCATGAGCTGCGTACACCGTTGGGAATGTTGAAAACGCAGTTGAGTTTGGCACGATCCCGTCCGCGTGAGGCGGCGGTGCTGCTGGAGATGATGGACGGGATGGAAGGGGATGTGGACCGCATGACCCGTCTGGTGGAGCAGATGTTGACGCTGGCGCGGGTGGAACAACGTGGATTGGCGCAGTTTGCGCCAGTAGACTGCGCCCTGCTATTACAGGAAGTGGTTGCTGACTTTCACGCCGCCGCTCAGGGGCGCGGCGTGGCACTGCGATTGACGCTGCCGCTGCAGGTTGAGTTTGTTTTGATGGCTGATGCGGCGCGGCTGCGGCAAGTGTTTTTCAATCTGATTGAAAATGGGATTAAGTATTCGCTGGAAGGGGGCGCGGTGGAGGTAACGGCCGTTCGCCAATGGCAGCAACTATCTATCTCTGTCGCCAACGAAGGGGCGGGCATTCCCCCCGAACAAATCCCGCACCTGTTTGAACGGTTTTACCGCGTAGACGACGCACGTGCCCGCGCTACAGGCGGGTTTGGACTGGGGCTGGCTATCACGAAAGCCATCGTTGAGGCGCATGGCGGCGAAATTGCCGTGGAAAGTGGCACGGGTGAAGGAGCTACATTTACCGCCACCTTTCTGGCAATGACAGAATAGGGTGCAGCGCAGGTTTATACCTCGCCCCCGCCCGCTTCTTACTGCCGCCGCGACTTCATCACGCTAAATGCCAGCAGCGCCAACGGGAAAAAGGGGATAACGGCCGTTACCAAAATCACATCCTTCAACGGCAAGATATTGTCCGGCGAGCCTTGACTCTGCCTTCGACAGGCTCAGGCGACGGTTGCCTGTATAGCAGCACCACATCTGAAATGAATAAAACACAACACCTTTGATTATCATTCCTGTACAGGCATATTGAGACCCCTTTCGCTTACATTTCACCTCACAACATCTTACTGCTCCCATTACGCTTGACCAATAAAATTTCAACGGTATACTTGATACAAAATATCAGTAAAGGAAGGATATCTATGGATCGTAAAGCAGAAAAGATATTAAACCGCATTGTCCAAAATGGATATCGTCGCACAAACGCACGGCAAGCAATTGTTACTGCACTGGTAAATAGTGCTGGACACATCACAGCCGACGACTTGGCAGATAATGTGCGAGAAAAGGAACCTCACATCGGCAGAATGACCGTTTACCGCACCTTGGAATTGTTATGTGAACTAGGCGTGGTACGCCCCATTTTTCAAGGTACAGGCGCAGCGCACTACATTCTCATGGATAACGGTGGACATCATCATCTTATATGTAACCGTTGCCATAACGTGATGGAATTTGAAGAATGTTCGGCGGCTATGGTTATGGAAAAAGTAGCTAAACAATTTAATTTTCACATTTCCAGCCATCTATTAGAGTTGCATGGCCTGTGTGAAGAGTGTAATGAAATAAGTAGTCACCAGTAGACTGCTTTTTTTACCTACAATACTGATATTTAATCTCAAAAACAAGGAGGATGCTCGAAAAATGCGTGATTAGGCACTCTTTTTTTACTTATCTTAGTGATATTTAATATCAATAAAGAAGGGATAATACCCACTAGAACAATTATCACACCATTTCTAAATCGACATACTGTTTTTGCACAAACAATTGGAGAACAGAATAACTAACATGTTTCGCCAAATTAAAGCGCATTAAACAATTTTTATTTATTACGCAGGTATATGCCTGCATCACAGTCAAATAGGGGCAAATGGATGCCTCTATCAATATACACAGGAGTATGATTAAAAATGAAAGAGTTACGAATTATTGGTTTATTTATCTTGATGTTACTGCTTTTTGTCGCCTGTAGCAGCGACGAAAGCGAGTCTGTTTCTACACCAGAAAGCGAGATGGAGGTTGAAGAAGCGGTTGTTGAGGAAACGGCCGTTACCACCCCCCTTCAAATCGCTGTCAGCATTTTGCCACAAAAGTATTTTGTTGAGCGCATCGCTGGCGACCACGCCGTTGTTACTGTCATGGTCCCGCCTGGTGAAAGCCCAACTACCTATGAGCCAAAACCAGACCAACTGACTGCATTGAGTGAATCAGCCGTTTACTTCCGTATCGGCGTACCTTTTGAAAATGCGTGGATGGAACGTTTTGCCGCCGTCAATAGCGACATGCCCATTGTGGACACCCGTGACGGCGTGAATATGCGTTACTGGGAAAATACCCCAGAGAAAACAGATTTACATATCTGGATTTCACCAGCAGAGGTGAAAGTGCAGGCGCAAACCATCACAAACAGTTTAACCGAACTAGACCCTGACCATGCAGCCGAGTATCAAAGTAATTTAGATGCTTTCCTCACCGATATTGATACATTAGACGCAGATATTCACCAGATGCTAGATGGAGTCACCGACCGCAAATTCATTGTGTTCCATCCCTCTTGGGGCTATTTTGCCCGCGACTATGATTTGGAAATGATTCCAATTGAGGTGGATGGACAAGAGCCAAGTGCAGCCGAATTGGCAAACCTAATCAACCGCGCACAAGAAGAGAATATCAAAGTGGTTTTTGCCCAGCCAGAATTTAGCACCAGTGCGGCGACAACCATCGCCGACCAGATTGATGGTGAAGTCTTGTTAATTAGCCCACTAAATCCGGATTGGATAAACAACTTACACGCTATTGCAGAAACTTTTGCCAGCGTATTGGGCGAATAAGGAGTGTGACTGCATGGGGGATTGCGTTGTTTGATCCCCCATGTACTCCATCAATAAGATGATAGAGCATATTGACAGTCCCATTCTCACTCAACCACCCTCTGTACTGGAAATCAATCAGCTTTGGGCTGGTTATCCTGATGGTGTTGTGTTGGAAGATATTAACCTAACATTACAGCCATTAGACTTTGTGGGGATTATTGGACCGAACGGCGGCGGCAAAACCACCCTGTTAAAAACCATACTAGGGTTGTTGCCCCCGTTGCGCGGCGAAATCCGCATAATGGGGCAGCCCGTTCGTGTCGGGCGTAAACAGATTGGCTATGTGCCGCAATATGTAGAGTTTGACCGAGATTTTCCCATCACCGTTTGGGACGTAGTACGCATGGGGCGTGTGGGGCAACGTGGCTTACTGCGTCGTTTTTCCAATGCCGACGACGATCTGGTAGCCGAAGCGTTGCGTCAGGTGGAGATGTTACCTTTGCGTAACCGTCTAATTGGCGAATTGTCTGGCGGCCAGCGGCAACGTGTTTACATCGCCCGTGCGTTAGCCGTTCAGCCACAAATTTTACTGCTAGACGAGCCAACCTCCAGCGTGGATCCGCAAGTAAAGAGCAATATCTACGACTTATTACAAACTCTGAATGAACGCATCACACTGCTGCTCATCTCCCACGATGTCGGTACGATTTCCAGCTATGTTAAAACGGTAGGTTGTCTAAACCGTCGTCTATTTTATCATGGAGATGAATTGATTACGGCCGATATGTTGGAAGAAGCTTACCATTGTCCCATTGATCTGATCGCTCACGGCGTTCCTCATCGGGTACTCTCCCACCATCAGGCCACGACAACAACACAAGGATAATCAATGGATACTTTAATCGAATTGCTTCAATTTGAATTCATGCGTAATGCTCTGTTAGCCGCGCTTCTCGTTGGCTTGGCTAGCGGCATTATTGGCGTTTTTGTCGTAATTAAACGGATCGTTTTTATCAGTGGCGGCATTGCACATACGGCGTATGGCGGCATCGGCATCGCTTATTTCTTGGGTATTAACCCGCTGATAGGAGCGATTGTGTTCAGTCTGTTCGCGGCTTTCGGCATGGGCGCGGTACAACGCAAAACGGCCGAACGGGCAGACACCGTTATCGGAGCGATGTGGGCGATTGGTATGGCGATAGGAATTATCTTTGTAGATCTGACACCCGGTTACAAAGAAAATCTGATGAGTTACCTGTTTGGCAGTATTCTCACTGTGTCCAACACCAATCTATGGATCATGCTGGCATTGAATCTGCTGATTTTGTTGTTGGTGTCACTTTTTTACAAAGAGCTGTTGGCGATCTCTTTTGATGAGACATTTTCCACTGTGCAAAATGTACCTGTCAATGCTATTTATCTCATCTTGCTCACCCTAATCGGGTTTACGGTGGTTATGATGATGCAGGTAGTTGGGCTGATTATGGTGATTGCCTTGCTAACCATGCCAGCCGCCATTGCTGCCCAATATGCACGCGGGCTGAAGCAGATGATGATTTGGGGAACGGTTTTGAGTGTCCTATTCACTGTCATTGGTTTGTTTCTTTCCAACTATCTTAACCTAACGTCAGGGGCAACAATTATTATAGTGGCGGGGGCGGTTTATCTGGTTAGTTTGGGAATACGGCCGTTTTTTCAACGCACTTCCATGGTACAAGTAGCTTCTGAATCTGCATAGTCATTGCACCTAACAATTCCATTAAGGGAAGGTTCGTTTTTAACTTTGGACTTTCAGGTGACAGGCACTTGCCAAGTGCCTGTCACCTTGGCCACAGTTATTTACGAGTTTTCCCTAAGGCGGTTTCTTGAAACAAACTAGTATAACTTGGCCTAAGTTCTTAGATGATATACGCCGCCTGTATCGGGAATCGGAATTCCCGATACCTATTTATGGGAGTTGCGGGAATTCCGATTCCCGCAACAAATAACATATAAGGACTTCCGCCAGTGTGTACTAGGAACTAAAAACCCTTATAACTTTGATTGTCATTCCCACGAAGGTGGGAATCCACTCCTGTATAAAAATGGATTCCCGCCTTCGCGGGAATGACAACTGTTTCCTATAACTACTACTGAAAAACAGGCAGTCATCAGCGTTACTTACGGGGGGTTATGGCAACCAAGTCGGTTGCATTGCAGGAGTGGCAATTTCCATTGTTTCACCTGATTGGATGTCAATAATCCAGACGCTTGGCTGGGCATACAGCTCTTCTAAATTGTATCGCTGGTAAATAATGAATTGACCATCTGGAGACCAAGCAAAATTGATGTGATGAATATCTGTATCATCTGTGAGTGGGATTTGGTGAGAACCGTCAGCATTCATGAGCCAGATTTGGCGTCCCATCGCTGATCTAGCTATTTTATGGCCAAAGGCTATCTGCTGCCCATCGGGAGACCAGACGGGGCCGCTATCATCCACTTGCATGCCTTCGCTGATATTTACAGACGTTTCTGTATTCACATCAAAAAGTGAGAGGTTTATGCCCCAGACCTGTTCCTGAGTAACAATATCAGCCATAGCGATGGTTTGGCTGTCTGGTCGCCAGTTTACGGCCGTACCCATCCGGTTAGGGACAAGAATTGAAGTGCCATCATCAAAGTTATAAAGTTGGATACCCATATCTTGAGGTGAGACAAAACTGAGCCATTTGCCATCCGGGGAAACGACTGGAAATAAACCTAATCGTTGGCTGTCTGCAAAAACGGGTTTTGTTTCTCCCGTCAGCAAATCCAGCCAATATAAACGGGGATTGCCAGCAGCTGCACCGGGCACAGGAATCTGGCGCCGCTCATAAATAAGACGATGACCATCAGGCAGCCATTCTGGGTTACTACAGATTGCATCAACACAGGGCAACAGCAACAGATATGCGTCTGAACCGTCACTATTCATCAACCAGATATCTGATGTTCCCGCCTGACCCGATTCAGATGTTGTTGCCGAATAGGCGATTCGAGAACCATCCGGAGAAACGGCAAAAGCCTTTATGGAAGATGGAGATTGACTCAACTGTTTTGGCACGATGGTTCCAGATGGATCGGCTATGTATATCTGTTCGGGGTCATTTTCATCTGGTTTGATAAACAGGATTTGTGGCTGGCTGGTATGGAACTGCCAGGTAATATCTTCTTTGAGGCGACGGCCGTTTTCTGCAGAGATGCCTTCACTCAGGATAACCTGATAATCTGTATTGGGTTGCAATGGCGTGACGGGCTGGAATGTGAGCGTTTTGCCATCTATCGAAGTTGTACCAGAGACTGGTGGGGAGAAGGTGATAGCTGGATTCGGAATTGAGGCCAAATCGTCGGCAAATGTTACCTGGATATGTATTTTTGTAGAAACAGTAGCGGCATCCAGTCCAGGTCTCAATTGCAGCACCTCCAACCCTAACTGGTTACCTAATAGAATAACCAACAGTATTAAACCAACCAGCAGCGAAACAATAGACCAAATGATGGTGTCAAATCGGGAAATTTTCATTGGTATAAATAGGGATGGTTGGGTGCATCTATCAGTGTAACGCTATCAGCAATGAGAAGGGGAATTTCCAAATCATTAAACTTTCCCATTTGCAGCGTGCCTTCTACCTCTACCCATTCGTCGGCTTTCAATTCGGCCGTTTCAGGCCACTGGACGATCAGGCCAGCGGGAGCAGCATCAGCCACACAGCAGCTAACGATAAACCGGCTGACCATAAATTGTTCAGAATCAAATCGCTCATCTCGGTATACGAAGCCGATGACATGTACGTTTTCGCCATTAAGTTGAGACAGGTCGCCGCTGCGTTGAAACTGATATAACCAATCAAGGATATTGCGTTCGCTTGATGTGGCGATAGCATCCAGTTGGTTGCTCTCTGGCGACTTGGCAGATGTGAGGGAGTCGATATTGATATTTCGGTTTACCAGCGCATTGGCTCCCAATGGTTTGGGTTGTACCAGTACGCCCAATAGTGCCGGCAGGAGTAAAATGGCTACTCCCCACCAGGATAGATCATGGGAATGATGATGACTATCATGGTCATCATGGTCATGGTGATGAGAATCTTCTTGTGAAGTTGCTGACAGGTTTTGACGAGCATAGACGATACCGACTAGGATAAATCCAACGGCAGTTAAGGCTGTCAAATTATTAAAGCGTGGATGAATATAATAACTTAACGTTCCATTGAGCAAACGACTGCCGAGAAACAACCCTAAACTGATTAAAACAACAACTTTGGCAATGATTTTTGTATTCATCATAATCCCAGGTTCAAATTGATAAAAATGGCAATTAGCAGCGTAAAAAGTAGTGGCAGTAAGATAAGATACAATACAGTCCGACGGCGAAAAACGCCCAAAAACATCAGTGCGCTTTTAATATCCACCATCGGGCCGAAAACCAAAAAACTGAGAACCGATCCAGTGGTAAAAACATTGGCAAAAGAGAGGGCCAAGAATGCATCCACTGTGGAACAGATGGACATGACAAAGGCCAAAACCATCATGGCTATCACCGATAAGGTGCTATCGCTGCCAAACCCTAGCAAAATCCCTTGAGCGATAAATGTTTGCATCCCTGCTGCCAGTAAAGAGCCAATAATTAGATAGCGAGACATGTCCAAAAAATCATCTGCGGCCGTGATAATTGCCAACAAACCGCGCTGTTTGCTTTGCCCCTCTGTCGATGTTGGCATGATGTTACAGGTGTTGACTAAACCAATACCCGTTTCCTCTGCAGGCCGTAATACATCCTCTGGCTTGGCAAAGTGAAAAATAATGCCGATGGTAAACGCAATGAGAAAGGTGAGGAGATAACGTCCGATAAGAATAGGGCCAAAACCAAAAGCTACATAAGTGCTGGCTAATACGATTGGATTGATGACCGGTGCGCTGAGTAAAAAGGTGATGCCCACAGGAAGCGGCAATCCTTTTTTGTAGAGGCGTCTGGTGACAGGAACAACACCACATTCACAAACTGGAAAAACAAATCCCATCAGCGCCCCTGTAAGAGCAGCCGGTACAGCCCGACGAGGTACATAGTTTGTGATCATGTCCCGGTCTATAAAAACGGCAATGAATCCAGAAACCAGTGAACCGGCCAGCAAAAAGGGAACCGCTTCAATGAATATGCCTAAAAAGATGGTGGTATAGGTTTGGAGTTTGTCATCTAGGAAATATCGGATATCTCCCGGTAAAACACCTGCAAAGATGAGCAAAACAAGCACTCCCGTTAGCAGACGAATGATGTTGACGGCACGAGATGAGGAAGGATAGGAAACGGCCGTTTCTGTTGAACGCTCTTTGCCCTCCAGATTTTCTGATGAAGATCGCTGTGCATCCAAGTCTGTTGTTTTCATAAACAAAATTATTACACCTTAGACTGAATTGAACAAATGGCAGATGTTGTCCCAAGAGGAACAATCCTTGGCCTAGTATAGCTTGGCGGAAGTTCTTAGATGATATACGCTGCCTGTATCGGGAATCGGAATTCCCGATACCTATCTGGTGGAGCGTTGCGGGAATTCCGATTCCCGCAACAAATAACATACAAGGACTTCCGCCAGCGTGTACTAGCTGATTTAATCAGTACCCTATTTTGTGGCGACTATAGCCATCGTTGAGGGACATGGCGGCGAAATTGCAGTGGAAAGCGAACTGGGGGATGGGTCGGTGTTTGTCGTTCGTTTGCCAGCACAAAATGAGTGAACGATGGGAGGAGTTGCTACCAATCCAATGCGGGCATCAATTCTCGTTACGCGGCAGCCAGAGCAACAGCAGGCCAACGGCCGTTAACGCCATCACCGCCCCAAACAAAAAGGGAGCTTGCGGCCCAAATCCGCCCCATCTGCCCGCCCCTTGCCACAACAATCCAGCGAACAAACTGGCTGGTAACGCGGCTAACCCAATCGCGCCATTGTACCAGCCATACGCCGTGCCGCGCTGTGCTTGCGGAACTAAATCGGCGACGAAGGATTTGGCTGTGCCAACGGTCAGCCCGTAGTAGATGCCGTAGATGATGACGAGGGTGATGATGTGAACGGCCGTTTGTGCCATCGCCAGCCCCAGATAAATGAGCGCGTAAAGCAGCCAGCCCGCCACCAAAAACCGCCGCCGCCCAATTTTATCCGACAGGGAACCAGCCGGGCCGGAAATGGTCGCATAGACCACATTAAACGCCAACAACATCCCCATCACCCCCAAAATAGAGACCCCCCGCTCCTGCGCCCGCAACACCAGAAACGCATCGGAAGAGTTGCCCAGCGTAAATAGAACGATAACGGCCGTAAATCGTTTGAATGTGGGGGGCAGTGCGGCAAATGAGGTCGTAGACCGTTTTCTGTCCGCCGCCGCCTTCGTCTCCCGAATGCCGACGGACAAGATGATGACGGTCAGCACGGCGGGAATCATACTGAGCCAAATCAAGCTATGAAACGTGGAGCGTGCCAGCGTCAATTCCTGCCCTTGAAGCCGCCAAATGACAAGCATTGCCAGCAGAATCCCTAATGCCGCGCCGGCCGTGTCTCCAGCGCGGTGCAGGCCGAAGGCCAGCCCGCGCTTTTCGGGCGTGATGCTGTCGGCGATCAGCGCGTCACGCGGGGCGGTGCGAATCCCTTTGCCGATGCGCTCAAAAAAACGTGCGCCCAACACCGTTTGCCAACTGTTCGCCAGCACAAAAAAGGGCTTAACGGCCGTAGACAACGCATAGCCAGAGACGGTCAGCCATTTGCGCTGTCCCAGCCAATCAGAAAGGCGGCCGGAACCGACTTTGACCAAACTGGCTGTTGTCTCGGCCACCCCTTCGATGAGGCCAATGGTGACGATACGCACACCCAGCACGTTGGCGAGAAAAAGGGGGATGAGATGAACGATCATATCCGAGGATACGTCGGTGAGGAAAGAGGCTAGGGTTAAAACCCAGATATTGCGCGGTAATTGCTGCGCTTTTTCTATAAATTTTGGGGGTGATGACATTGTGATTGCCTGCCTATTTTACCAGTTCCCAGCGTGCTTATCTGGCAGCTAGATGCCACTTATGCAAAAACAAGAACAGTCGATCCAGCAGCCTCTTTGCTTGCGGCCGTTTGGCGACATTATCTACTAGCATACTTACCATAATTCCCAGAACAGCCCCTCCAATAACGTCGGCTGGATAATGTGTACCCACATAGACTCTGGAAAAACTTACCAGCAGTGCTAAACCAAACAGAACAGTGCCGACTTTTCGATTATATCGCCATATCATGGCCGCAATGGCAAATGTAAACACAGCATGATCGCTTGGGAAAGATGGGTCTTGACTACGCTCAATGAGTAAATTGGCCGCATGATTGATGTACGGTCTGGGGCGAGGGTAAAGAAAGGCGATTGTTTGGGCAATACCCAAGGCGATCAATGTTGATACACCAGCAAGAAATGCGCCAAGTTGTAAATGTTTTTGGTAAGTCAGCCAAAAGGCGACTAAGGCCAATGCAAATATCACTGGCAAAAATTTTGCTGAAAAAATCATGACTGGTGATAGCCACGGGTATGTTTCTGTTAGATTGTTGATGAGGTGGAAGAAATATAAATCCATACGGTTCGCCTCCATAATTTAGCGGTAAAGAGTTGACAGCTTTCACTAAGGGAAGGTTCGTAAACAATTTTGGAGTTTCGTCATCGCCCCCCCACCCTAACCCTCCCCCTTTAGGGGGAGGGAACTTGCTCCCTCTCCCTTTGGGAGAGGGCTGGGGTGAGGGTAAAACGCCAAAGTTAAAAACGAGTGTTCCCTAAGGA
>WFSA01000322.1 GCA_015486215.1 Anaerolineae bacterium
CGTATCCACACCGTAACATAAACGCCAACGGCCGTTTTCTACAAAAATTGTGATGGCGGAGGTTAAAAATGGGAAAAACGGCCGTTTCCCAATCGACACCCCCCGTACCCTCATCGTAGCATAAACGCCAACGGCCGTTTCAACAAAAATCACGATGGCGGAGATTGAAAATGGGAAAAACGGCCGTTTCCCAATCAAAATACCCCGCACCCACACCGCAACATAAACGCCAACGGCCGTTTCAACAAAAATCGCAATGGCGGAGATTAAAAATGGAAAAAACGGCCGTTTTCCAATCAAAATAACCCGTACCCACACGGCAACATAAACGCCAACGGCCGTTTCAACAAAAATTGCAATGGCGGAGATTAAAAACGGGGGAAACGGCCGTTCCCCCATCAAAACACCCCGTACCCACACCGCAGCATCATTATCGTAAACTTAACGATTTGCTTTTTCTACCAATAACAAATTGGACCACAAAGAGACGAAGAACACGAAGATTTTCTTGTTTTTCTTTGTGGTCTTTGTGCCTTTGTGGTGATTTTTTTATAAAGATTTGTTAAGTTTACGAATATGACCGCAGCATAAATGCCAACGGCCGTTTCAATAAAAATCACAATGGTGGAGATTAAAAACGGGAAAAACGGCCGTTTCCCCATCAAAACACCCCGTACCCTCACCGTAGCAGCAACGCCAACGGCCGTTTCAACAAAAATCAAGATGGCGGAGATTAAAAATGGGGGTAACGGCCGTTTCCCCATCAAAACACCCCGTACCCTCACTGTCGCGTAAACGCTAACGGCCGTTTTGACACAAGTTTCGGTGGTGGAGATTGAAGATGTGGGGATAACGGCCGTTTCCATTGTAGGTTGAATGAATTGAACGACCATCTTGCGCTATATTTCGATTGTGGAATAGGTTGCAAAATGGAATTCGATTTTAATTAGCTGGATTGAAGAGCCACCAGGAAGGTAATAATGTCAGAATTTGCAGAAGGATTTATGATTGGGCAGGTAAGATTAACACCAAAGTTAGTTGACATTACAACATTGCAAGTAGATGCACTCGTTCAACCGTCTGGAACAAGCCACCATGAAAAAATTATTGAGGCTTCTCCTTGGGTAATAAAGTCAGATAATGATGGTTCAATTACAAAAGAATTAAGTCGGCACACCCCATTGAAACTTGGTGATGTCATCGTTACATCTGCGGGTAATCTTAACGCCAGATACCTCTTGAGTGCTGTTGTTATTGATTGGGCTTTTCAACATACATCTGGACATCTTGTTAATGATGAGATTGTTACATCTGCGATAAAAAAATGTATAGCGATTGCAGTTGCACTTGGTTTAAAATCAATAGCTTTTACTCCGTGGGGAACGCGAACTGCTGGACAAGATGCAGCTCGAACAACTGCAATCATGTTACAAGCATTGTCAACAGAATTGCAGAAGTTGCAGGATCAATCTGGTGAATTGGCGAATGTATATCTTGTTTCAAACCAGCAAAAACATTACCAATGGTTTGCAGATCGCATGTTTGTATTTCATTTATTTTACGACCAGATTGCTATGGTACGCGGTATGGTACAGGAGTTAGATATTCCACAATCACAACGCAAGAATCTACTTGGCCTACTAAATAATTTACAAACCAATATCGTAGTTTATAATGAAGTTGTCGGCGGAGATAAAATTTCTACTGGGGATATTAAAAATACTACGGGGGTTGCATTAGGGGAGAGTGCGTCAGCAACAGCATATAAGGATTTTTCGGAATAACCCATAACAATTAAATATAAATCATCCTTATATTATCCCCATGATCTGAAACAGGGAAATCGAACGTGCGAAGCATAAAGCTTATCAATTACGCAACAGCAAATTCCGTATACGGCCGCATTTGGGGCGGTTGGAAACCAAGTACAATATCCTGAGACCGCACACCATGTTCCAAAAAATAAGAGGCAATGCCATCTTCTGTCATATCTTCTTCAATCCAAATTTTGTCGTTGCGGAGGGTGACGTGTAAGGTAACGTAACGTCGATAACCATCCTCTTTCCAACCTGATTTGAACAAAATATATTGAGAACGGTCATCATCAAGAGCTACCGTAACATCTAAATCAGGTTTTGGTGAAGCTGTTAAGAATTGTTCATATGCAAGGAAAAAATCATGAATAAGCTCTTGGTAAGTATTTAATTTATCCATTGTACAATTTCCTCTTGTTCGATATTGACAATTAATAATGGCATTTGGGATTGTCGCAAAAGAGCCTTTACCGCTCTTTGTCCAAAATACCGTTCATAAGCAAGCGTACTGATCGCTACGAAGAGTTTGTGATCAACATCAAGTATGCTCATAAATTCCAAATACATCGCGTATTGCCCCATCGCTTGTTGCAACTCTCTAACAAATGAACGTCCAACAAAGGATTTAACTTCAACAACAATTTTTTGATTGCCCTTTTCAGCCGACAAGGCGCGTTCTGCCGAAAGATCAGCAGATAAATCAAACTCTTCGTATTGAATCCGAAACGGGTCTGCCGTAATCACCCAGTCATCTTTGATTAGGGCATTTCTTACTGCTCCATGAATAATGTCTCTAGCCATACTCAAAGTATATAATTGCCAACTGAGCGTGTCAATGTGCAAAATCCCCAAAACATGACATCCCTCCCCTCCCACCCATGACAAAATAACAGGCAAAGCCACCCAAAAAGCGGTATAATCGCCAGTCGAGCAAGCATTTAAGAACAGAATGGGGCAGATAGCGATCCCCTATCTCCATCTCTCCCCTCTATCTATAACATACAGGAGCAAACCCAAGAACCAATCATGAGTAATCAAACCTCAAAAATCATTTACACCTTCACCGACGAAGCCCCCGCTTTGGCGACCTATTCCTTCTTGCCCATCATCAAAACCTTCACCAACGCCGCCAACGTCGCTGTTGAACTCAGCGACATCTCGCTGGCCGCCCGCATCCTCGCCCAATTCCCCGACAAGTTGACCGACGCGCAGCGCGTCCCCGACACATTGGCCGAACTGGGCGCACTCACCCAAGAACCCGATGCCAACATCATCAAACTGCCCAATGTCAGCGCATCCGTCCCCCAATTGGAAGCGGCGATCAAAGAGCTGCAAGCGAGCGGCTACGCCATCCCCGACTACCCCGCCGACCCCAAAAATGATGACGAAGCGGCGATTAAAGCGCGGTACGCCGTCGCCTTAGGCAGTGCCGTCAATCCCGTCTTACGTGAGGGCAACTCCGACCGCCGCGTCGCCGCCGCCGTCAAAAAATTCGCCCAAACACACCCCCATCGCGTCGGCAAATGGTCATCCGATTCCAAAACCCACGTCTCCCACATGGACGATGGCGATTTCCGCGCCAGCGAAAAATCCGTCATACTGGATGCGGCCGATGATGTCCAAATCAAACTGGTTGCCGCCGATGGCAGCGAGACGGTGCTAAAAGAAAGCCTCCCCCTCCTGCCCGGCGAAGTCATCGACGGCTCATTTATGAGCGTGAAAGCGTTACGCGCCTTCTACGCAAAACAGATCGCCGCTACCGAAGACGGCACACTCCTCTCCCTGCACCTCAAAGCGACGATGATGAAAGTCTCCGACCCCGTGATGTTCGGCCACGCCGTCACCGTCTACTACAAAGACGTATTCGAGAAATACGCCGACACCTTTGCCGACTTGGGCGTAAATCCCAACAACGGCTTGGGCGATGTGTACGCCAAAATCCAAAGCCTGCCCGCCGCCGAACGGGAAGCCATCGAAGCCGACATCCAAGCCGTCTACGCCGACCATCCCGACTTGGCGATGGTCAATTCCGACAAAGGCATCACCAATCTGCACGTCCCCAGCGACATCATCATCGACGCTTCAATGGCCGCTTCTATCCGTGACTCTGGCAAAATGTGGGGGCCGGATGGCAACGCTTACGACAGCAATATGATGATTCCCGACCGTTCATACGCTGGCATTTATCAAGAAGTCATCAGCTTTTGCCAAGAAAATGGCGCGTTTGATGTGACCACGATGGGTAATGTCTCCAACGTGGGGTTGATGGCGCAAAAAGCGGAAGAGTACGGCTCGCACGACAAAACATTTGAGATTCCAACTGACGGCACGGTGCAAGTGACCAATCAGGCTGGCAGCGTTTTGATGGAACACGCCGTCGAAGCTGGCGACATTTGGCGCATGTGCCAAGCCAAAGATTTGCCCATCCGTGATTGGGTGAAATTGGCTGTCAGCCGCGCCAAAGCGACGGGTTCACCAGCCATCTTCTGGCTCGATCCCAACCGCGCCCACGATGCCAACATTATCAAGAAAGTCAATCAATACCTGCCCGAACACGACACCACTGGACTGGACATTAAAATAATGACCCCTGAAGCGGCGATGCGCTTCTCCTGTGAACAGGTCGCGGCTGGCAACGATGTCATCTCCGTAACTGGCAATATCTTGCGTGATTATTTGACCGATCTCTTCCCCATCCTTGAGCTGGGAACGAGCGCGAAAATGCTCTCCATCGTGCCGCTGTTGGCTGGCGGCGGGCTGTTCGAGACGGGCGCGGGCGGCTCTGCACCCAAGCATGTGCAACAATTCGTCGCCGAAGGGCATCTGCGCTGGGATTCGCTGGGCGAATTCCTCGCGCTGGCGGTTGCGCTGGAGACATTGGGCGGCAAAACGGACAATGCGAACGCGCTGTTGTTGGGCAAAGCGTTGAATCAGGCGACCAGCGATTATTTGGAAAACGCCAAATCGCCATCGCGCGTGGTCAATGAGTTGGACAATCGCGGCAGTCATTTCTTCTTGGCGACCTATTGGGCGCAAGCGGTCGCCGCGCAGGATGAGAATGCGGAGTTGAAAGCGATGTTTACCACATTGGCGCAAGCTCTCAGTGACAATGAGGAGACAATTTTGGCGGAATTGCTGGCGGCGCAGGGCAAACCTGTGGACATCGGCGGCTACTTCTTGCCCGACGTTGAAAAGGCACGCAACGCGATGCGTCCAAGCGGGACGTTGAACGGGATTTTAGACAGTGTTAATGCGTAGGTCAATTTTGCAAAATTGACCTACAAAGGGCGCGATGGAATTCTCCATCGCGCCCTTTTTTTATGAGGATATGCTAAAATAATCAGTACATTTGTTTTGTTATTGGAAGAGTTTATGAACGCATTAACCCCAATCGAGCAACGCACGGTTGTTTTTTATGATGGTAACTATTCAGTCTATCAATTATTTCACCACAAAGAAGCAAAGATCACAAAGAAAATTTTAAAAAACTTCGTGTTCTTCGTGTCTTTGTGGTTCACTTTGACAATGGCTGAGTAGTTACTTATGATGGTGAGATAACGGCCGTTGTTGTGAATGAAAACGGCCGTGAGGTTATTTATGTTCCAATTCATCCCATTGGTGTACATTTAGGTGTTAATTGGGCAGGACAGTATAAACGTATCCAACGCGACCTAATTTTGACTGAAGTTATGAGCGGTGTTGTCGTTACGCCAACACCGCTTGATAACAAGCACGCTACCCCCCAAGAAATGCTTTGCTTGCTGCTTGATTATCTAAATGGTTTTTTATTTGGAATTAACATATCTCCCCAGAATACTGAGAAGATACCTTTCATCCATTGTAGTCACCCCGAAGTATTGAGAAGTTACCTGATAAGGTATTAATAATCCTGAAAATCTGCGTCCTATCAAATTGTGAAGGGCGTGTATCAGAAAAAAGTTATGAATAGAGTAGACGAATCCATCAACCATTTACCAGCCGTGCCGTTGCGTGGCGGGGCTGTCTTTCCCGGTATCACGACGACGATTTCGATTGGGCGGCAGCGTTCTTTGAGTGCTGTCCATGCGGCCGTTGAGGGAGATGGCAGTATCCTCATTCTCACCCAATATGATGCCAGCCGCGAACAGATTGACAGCGAAGGGCTTTCCCCCATCGCTATTTTGGGAACTGTCCACGATTTGCTGCGCGTGCCGAATACGGGGGCGCAGATGTTGGTTGAACTGCATAAGCGGGTGCAGGTGGAGCAGTTGATCACTGATGATGCGTATCTCATCGCCCAATACAGCGAATTGGATAATGTCATTGATGATGATGCTGTTACACCGCGCCATCATGCCATCGCCTATTTGGAACAGTACGCCGAAGCGTTGGGCGATACAAATCAACAGGTGATGGCGAACACCCGCTCTAAAAAGACGGCTGGCTCATTGGCTGATTACATTGCTGGATTGCTCACGCTGCCGTTTGAGATGGAATTGGATTTATTGACCGAGTTAGACGGCCGTGTGCGTCTCACCCTCATCATTGAATATATCAAAGAAGAGATCAATATCGCCTATGTGCGTAATGAGATTCAGGCTGAGGCGCAGAAAACGGCCGATGAAGCGCAAAAAGAGTATATGCTGCGCGAGCAGATGAAAGCGATTCGCAAAGAGCTTGGCGAAGGGGGCGAAGGTCTCATCGAAGAGTTGCGAACAAAGATCGAAGCGGCCGAAATGCCCGAAGAAGTCCATGAGCGGGCGATAGAAGAGCTAAAACGACTCGACTATCAAGGGGCGCAGTCGGGCGAGAGCAGCGTCATTCGCACCTATTTAGAGTGGTTGATCGAATTGCCGTGGAATGTAGAAAGTGAAGACAATTTAGACGTGATTCATGCCCGCAAAATTTTGGACGAAGACCATTACGGGCTGGACGATGTGAAAGAGCGGATTGTTGAATATATCGCTGTGCGGAAATTGGCGGGGAACGATATGCGCGGCGCGATTTTGAACTTGAACGGCCCTCCCGGCGTGGGCAAAACATCCATTGCCACCTCTGTGGCACGCGCGTTAGGGCGGGAAATGGTGCGTATCAGCTTGGGCGGCGTGCGGGATGAGGCCGAAATACGCGGCCATAGACGAACATATATCGGATCGATTCCCGGCCGCATCATTCGGGCGTTGCGGGATGCCAAAACGCGCAATCCCGTCATCGTGCTGGATGAGATTGATAAAGTAGGGGCGGATTGGCGCGGTGATCCTGCGTCGGCGTTGCTGGAAGTGCTTGATCCAGAGCAAAATCACGCCTTTACCGACCATTATTTGGAAGTGCCGTTCAATTTGAGCCAAGTTATTTTCATCACCACCTCTAATCAACTTTCCCCCATCCCTGCCCCGCTTTTTGATCGGATGGAGCCGATTCCGATGTCGGGCTATATTGAGGATGAAAAGGTGGAGATCGCGCGGCAATACCTGTTGCCGAAACAGGTTAAGGGGCATGGAATGTCTCATGTGACGGTGACGTTTACGGATGATGCGCTGTATCATGTTATCCGTCATTACACCCGTGAGGCTGGGGTGCGGCAGTTGGAGCGCAATATCGGCAAGCTGGTACGCAAGCTGGCGGTGAAGACGGCGGCTGGCGACGAGGGTGATTTTAAGGTAACTGCCGTTGATGTAACCGACTATCTTGGCCCTGAAAAATTTACACATGGGATGGCGGAAGAGAAGGATGAAGTCGGGCTGGTCACTGGCTTGGCGGTTAGCGGCTACGGTGGGAGTATACTCCCGTTGGAGGTCAGCTTGAGCGAAGGGACGGGCAAAATCACCCTGACAGGCTCGCTGGGGGATGTGATGCGTGAGTCGGCGCAGGCGGCGTTGACGTACACCCGTGCCCACGCCCGTACGTTGGGATTAAAACCGAAGATGTTCGACAAGGTGAATATCCATATCCATGTGCCTGATGGAGCTACGCCGAAGGATGGGCCGAGCGCGGGATTGGGGTTGGCAACGGCCGTTATCTCTGCCTTCACTAATCGCCCCGCACGGCGGGATGTGGCGATGACAGGCGAAGTTACCCTGCGCGGTAAGGCGTTGGAGATCGGCGGCTTGAAGGCGAAGACGATTGCCGCCCATCGTGCGGGCATCAAAACGGTCATTTTGCCCAAAGCAAATGCCAAACATATCCCCGAACTTCCCGACCGCATCCGCGAAGATTTGACGCTCATCACCGTCAGCCATCTGGATGAGGTGCTGGAAATTGCTCTATTAGCTCCCGTCGCCCCCCCGTTTGATGTGATGGACGAGCGCGAGGCGGGGCGAAAGGTTGTGCCGATGGTGAAAAAATTGGAAGAACGGCCGTTATCGGCTTAAATAAAAATGAGTTTACAACGTAGATTACTCGTCATGTATGCTGCCATTTTTGCGGTCACATTTTTTATGCTGACCGCCATTTTGTACACCATGCCCATGCGTGTTTTAATCAAAAGAGCAAATGATGTCGGGGAAGACATCAACTATATTACAGAGCTTATTGAAAATAGCCAGGATGGGACTCCATTTGTATATAGTGTCAAAAATGAATACCTTATAGAAGCGGTGAAAGAGTATAATAACGCATTGAATATGCTTGTTTTCATGCGAATAATCGGCGTAATCACATCTGGCGTTTCTATAGGGCTTGCTTTCATTTTTACCCCGCGATTATTCAGTCCGTTCACTGACATAGCTGAGGCGGTGCAAAAAATTAGCGGGCAAGAGGGGCTGGGACAGCGTGTGCCGCATGGAGATCGTGAAGATATATTTGGCGATTTGGCGCGGGGAATGAATCAAACGATGATGCGTCTGGAGGGGTTGTTAAAGACGCAGCAGCAGTTTTTGGCTGATGTTTCTCACGAATTACGAACACCGTTAACGGCCGTTCGCGGCAATGCTGATCTCATGCGTCAATCCCAAATGTATGACAAAGAATCAGTCGAAGTCATCCAGGAAGAGTCGGAGCGGATGGCACGATTGGTCAACGACCTACTATTACTTGCTCGTGCAGATACGGGCGGCTTGCCGATGCGCCAACAACGGGTACAACTTGATGAACTGCTGTTTGAGGTGTTCCGTAAAATGCGGGTGCTGCAAAAAGAGCATAATGTGACACTGAATGTTAAAGATTTTGATCAGGTCGCTGTCATGGGCGATCCAGATCGGTTAGAGCAGGTGCTGATCAATTTAGTGGATAATGCGATCAAATATACTCCTGTAAATGGCGCGGTCAGCATGAGCTTGTCACAGGCGGATGGATGGGCGAAGGTTGATGTGTGCGATAGCGGTATTGGGATTCCTGCTGAAGATATTCCTTATATTTTCAACCGTTTTTATCGTGTAGATAAGGCACGGGCGCGGGCGCAAGGGGGGCATGGATTGGGTTTATCCATTGTCGAGTGGATTGTCGTTTCACATGAGGGACGGGTTGAAGTCGAAAGTGAGGTGGGTAAAGGGACAATGTTTACTGTTTTCTTGCCAGCTATCCCTGATCCAGTTGAAGAGGAAGATGAAGAAGATACGGGGCAAACAAGTAGAATTATGGTGTTGTTGCCGTGGGTAAATCGCGGACAAAACGATGAGAAAAAGAATGCGTAAACGGTGGTTCGCTTTTTTTCTGTTGGGAGCGGTGCTGTTGACGGCCGTTTTCTTTCCGCGACACTCTGAGGAACGGCCGTTGGCACTTGGTCATGCCGCCATTCCAAAACCAACAACGACGATACCTTCTACGCCCTCTTCTACGCCCTCTTTTACGCCGACAACGCGCCTGACAACGCGCCTGACAACGGGACCGACAAAAACGGCCGTCGTACCGATATTGACCCCGTCACCCACAGAAACAATACCGCCGACAGCAACTCCCTCACCGACAACGATGCCGATGGCCGTTATCGACCGCACCTGCCCCGATCCCTCCCCGTTGAAACCCAAATATAATCGGAACTATTTGCCGCCGCGACGGTGGGCTGAGCCGCAAACGGCCGTTGCCGAGCCGCATTTCTGGATGGAAAAACCGTTGCCAGGCGATGGACATCTGCTGTTTAATAAATGGTTTCCGTATGGATGGGATGCAAACGGCCGTTATCTGCTGCATAATGGGGTTGATATGGCTGAGGAGCTGGGAACGGCCGTTATCGCCGTTGCCGACGGCACCATTGTGACCGCGCAGGAGGATGTTGACGAATTATACGGCTGGCGATGCAATTGGTACGGGCATCTAGTGGTGCTGGAATTGGATGAGCGGTGGCAGGGGCAGCCTGTCTACGCCGTTTACGGTCACGTCTTAGAGATAAAAGTAGAGGCGGGCGACCGTGTAAAGAGGGGAGATGAGCTGGCCGAACTCGGCTTTGGCGGTGCGGCGACCGCGCCTCATCTCCATTTTGAGGTGCGCGTTGGTCAAAACAGCTTTAATGCGACCCAAAATCCAATGCTATGGCTCGATCTAGGCCAAATGCGCGGCGTTATCGCCGGCCGATTGGTCGATCCAAATGGTTGGCCGTGGCAAGGGGCGACATTGACTTTAACGGAAATCAAGACAGGGCATGAAACGTTGACGACGTGGAGCTATTTGGAAGATACGACAGGACGCGGTACGGTCAACCCCGATATGGGCTGGGGCGAAAATTTTGTCTTTGCCGATATATTGCCCGGCGAATATGAGATTGAGGTGGAGTTGCAAGAGACGGTATACCACAGAAAAGTGACGGTGCTGGATGGGGATGTGAGTGTGGTGGAAATTGTGACGGAGCCGTTTAAGGAATCGACATTAGAGAATGGCAATAATGAAGAGTGACCCTTTTAAGATAGGAGAAGGCGCGTAAATAATTATGGCCAAGGTGACAGTCACTTTTCCCAGAGGCACTGGTCACAACTTATTGCGTTTTAAGCGACTGTCACCTCTGGGGCTGAGTGGTTACTGCTACGCATTTGATTTCTGTAGGAAATTGATGAGGGCGTAGACGGCTTGACGTTTAACGGCCGTTTCCTCTGATTCCAATTCACGGCCGTTGGCCACTTCTGTCGCATTGCGTAACGCACCCCACTGTTCAGCAGTTGTTTCACGCAAATTGGGGCCGAGCCAATCCATGGGGTTCCCGTTTTTGTCCAACAGAATATGCACCGATAACAGAAAAGATTGATCTGGCGGCGGCTGATGCTGACTTACGTCACGGGCTGTATCTTCTAAGTGTCTACCAAGTTCTTGCCATGTATTCATGGGAATTCGTCCTTACACTGCTTGTCCGAGATTATCTGACATTTCCATCATTATCTCTCTCCACTCATTCTTATTTACACTGACCTGAGATAGCTTAATTGTCGCATGAATAGCATTGTTTATCAACTATTTTGTATCTTCTCAATAAATCGTGGGCAAGACTTGATAAATTTCATTTGCACTTTATTTTACACGAGTACCATTAGGAAAATTTGTCAAGTCTCCCCAGAATACTGAGAAGATACCTATTTTTTAACTTTGGACTTTCAGGTGAGAGGCACTTGCCAAGTATTTCTCACCTTGACCATAGGTATTTACGAGCCTTCCTTTAGCGCGACGCTCCATTTGTCATCTACGGGTGCGCCATCTGTGTTGAGGATGGGCAAGCGGCGCAGATCGGCTAAGAGGTAGAAGCCGATTAGCAGGCGGCATTGCCCGTCGCATCCGTCCGCGTTTAACGGTAATAGATACGGATCGTCTATGGTTTCTCCGACCTGCCATTGGCTGGTTGGGTATGTTCCTTGTAGCGGCCATGCGTCGATCTGCCCCGCGAGTTGATCGTTTTCATCCAATAGTTGAATAAAAACGGTGTAATCCTTCTCCATTTTGGCTAATGCTTGCCAATGTAAGGTGATGGGCAGTCCGCCCGTCGTTGGCACGGCTGGGGGAAGGTCAATGTTGAGCAGGCCGATTTTATCATCATAATTGATCGCGTTGGCGGGCAGGCGCACGCCGCTGATTTCGACTGTACCGATAAGGCACTCCGTGCCTGTCTGCATCCAGCCGCAGCTTATATTGGGGGCGGAGAGGGTGAGGGGGTAACGGCCGTTTTCTATCCCCTCTGTCGCCGCATCCACCACTTCCACAAACGGATCGCCCGCCTGCCAGTCGATTTGCGCTCCCGCACTTTGCCGATTGGCGAAGGTGACGGTGAGCGCGGGGTCGCCATAGCCGCGCAAGAGCAGATGTAGCGGCTCATCGGGGCGCAAGCGGGCGGGATGGGTGAGGCCAGACAGGGCGGTGTTGTCCAGCAGGATGCGCTGCTCTTGGGCGGCGGC
>WFSA01000323.1 GCA_015486215.1 Anaerolineae bacterium
TCCCGTTAACTGTTAAAAAATCATTATTCATTATTCATTATTAAATAGTTAATGGAGGCATTGGACAACTCATGATCTCGTTAACTGTTAAAAAATCATTATTCATTATTCATTATTAAATAGTTAATGGAAGCATTGGACAACTCATGATCTCGTTAACTGTTAAAAAATCATTATTCATTATTCATTATTAAATAGTTAATGGAGGCATTGGACAACTCATGATCCCGTTAACTGTTAAAAAATCATTATTCATTATTCATTATTAAAATGAACGTATCAGCTATTCAAAAACAGGAATTACTTCAAGCTGCTTGTGCTATTCGTCAAGAGGCGTATGCGCCTTATTCCAATTACAAGGTGGGGGCGGCAATTTTGACGGCCGACGGCCGTATTTTCACTGGTGTCAATGTGGAAAATTCATCGTATGGATTGTGTAATTGTGCCGAGCGAACGGCCGTTTTCAAAATGGTCACAGAAGGTATCCAAAAGTTATACGCCGTCGCTGTCTGCACCGAAAATGGCGGCTCCCCATGCGGTGCGTGCCGTCAAGTTCTCAGCGAATTCGGCGGAGATGTCCCCATTCTGCTCACCGACACAAAGGGGAATGTACGCGAAACCACCCTCTACACCCTCCTTCCCGACCATTTTGGCCCCGAACATTTGGTATAATCTCTTCTCCCATTTGGGCAACCCGCTGGATTGCCCAAAAGCACCACAAAAATGAAGGTAACAATCAGACCCATCACCCCCGCAGAAGTTAGCGCATTTGTATGCTGGCGCTACGAACCGCCTTACGATCTATACAATATACTGTTAGACAATGGGAATGATGCGTATGATAAGATCGTCTCCTATTTTTTGGGGAGTGCGATCCATTGCTGTGCCATCCTGCATGAAGGGGAGTTGGCAGGGTTTTGTACATTTGGGGAAGATGGGCGTGTAGATGGCGGCGACTATAGTCAACCTGCACTTGATATTGGCATGGGAATGAAACCTGCGTTGACGGGGCAAAAACATGGGGATGCGTTTGTAACGGCCGTTATCCAATACGCAAACAAAACTTTTATCCCATCACACTTGCGTGTCACGATTAACGCTGTGAACAGTCGCGCTCAACGGGTATGGCAAAAGGCTGGATTTACGCAGCAAGAACAATTTATATGTCCGCGTAATGGCAAGTCGTTTCTCATTTTTATGTGACAACAATAGATTTTGGAGATAAACAGATGACATCTGTTATACTATTCCATGATAAAGAGAAAACAGGAGTTGAAAGGAGCGCATTATGACACGCACACGAGGAATTTTTATTGCAATTGTTGGATTAACGGCCGTTTTTATCTGCATCACGGTCGGTTGGCAAATAGTCGGCAAAATGATAGATGATGGCGGGATTGCTGGAACGGGTGATGGATCAGAAATAACAACGGCCGTTCCCGAAGGCACCATCCTTATCCCCATCGCCTCATCCAGCACCAAACGGAACTGGATGGATCAAGTTGTAAAACAGTTCAATGCTGCCGGCATGACGACCGATTCAGGCGCATCCATCATTGCCGAAGTGACCCATGTCACCTCTGGCGGATCGATGAACGACATTTTGGACGGCACTATCCAGCCCGTCGTCTGGAGTCCGGGCGACCAATCATGGGTGGCACAAGCAAATGATACGTGGGAATTACGCGCCAACAAGCCAATAGCCAGCCAAACGTGCCAACCAACCATCTACGCCCCGCTCGGCTTTGCCATGTGGCGGCCAATGGCAGAGACACTCGGCTGGCCTGATACCCCCATCGGCTGGGATACAATCGTCAAATTAGCCGCCGATCCAGAAGGGTGGGGCAGTGTTGGGCGGCCAGAATGGGGACAGTTCAGCTTTGGGCATACCCACCCCGCCTACGCCAATTCAGGATTGCTTTCCATGACTGGTTTTGTCTACGGTGTAGCCAACAATTCTGATAATTTGAGTGCCGCCGACATTTACAGCGATGATGTGCAAGCAGCGATGGCATCGCTGGAAGGTGTGACCGCCAAATATGGCAAGTCTGCCCCCGCTCTGCTTGATTTGATGGCACGAGAAGGGACAGGATTTTTACACGCGGCCGCCGTTCCTGAAGCAGACACGGTAAAAATGAACATCGAACGGGGAGACGAATTGACCTTCCCGTTAGCATTCATCTTTCCCGCAGGCGGCACGATTTGGGCTGACCATCCATACTGCATTTTGGACAATGCGGAATGGGTGACGGATGAACAAGTAGAAGCCGCCGCTATCTTCCGTGACTATTTACTGACTGACGAACAGCAAAGTGCGGCGATTGATAATTACTTACGGCCGTTAGACCCATCCATCCCCCTGCACGCGCCGCTCTCAATAGAAAATGGCACCGATGCCAGCATCAACACCGACACGATTCCCGCCCTGCCCAGCCCAAGTTCAGAAGTCAGCACGGCCGTTATCGACATTTTCAACATCAACAAGCGCAAAGCGACTATTTTGGTCGTCATGGACGTGTCGGGCAGTATGGAAGGGGAGCGCATTAAGACCGCCCGCACCGCCACATCCGAATTTTTGCAGCGATTGGATGCCAATGATGAGGTCGGCGTGATGATTTTCAGCGATGCTCCCACAATGATCGAACCACCCGCCCGCGTCGGTGACATAGGCGAAGGGCTGGGGCAGCGTGTAAATGGATTGCTGGCCGACGGCAACACAGCACTATACGAATCAGTCTGTCTAGCAACAGATGCGATGCAAAAATTACAGCAAAAAGATGCTGACGCGGGCGAGTCTCGTCTATACGGCATCATTCTGCTCTCCGACGGCGAAGATACGGTCGGCAATGTGACCGAGAACCAGATGTTCTCCACCTGCCTGCCCTCCCACGCAGAGGCGAACGGGACCAAAATCTTTCCCATCGCTTTTGGGGAAGGCGCGGATCAAACGGTGCTAGATCATATTGCTAATGTGACAGGAGGCCGCATGTTCACCGCCGATCCCAGCTCTATCAGCAATATCTACACCGCTATTTCGGCCGAGCAATAATTTTATTGCGTATTGGGCGACCCAGTGGGTCGCCCCTACAATTCTCCCGTAGGAGCGATTCGCTGAATCGCCCAATACGACTAATTTACACCGCTATGAAAAAAGCAATGCTGCTTCTTGCGCTTCTTTTTCTTATATCGTTGCCCTCTTTATCGGCGCAAGAGACACATCGTGCCGCCCTTGTGGTGCAAACGGCGACGGGTACGGTGATAACGAAATGCATCCCCTTTGCCGAAGAGAGCATCAGCGGCTATGAACTGCTGGTACGCTCGGGATTGCCGCTGATTGTAGATGCGGGCGGGGTGGGAACGGCCGTTTGCAGCATTAACGACACTGGCTGCCCCTCCTCCAACTGTTTTTGTGCCTGTTCTGGCAGTGAATGTGTGTATTGGTCTTATTGGCATCATGTGAGCGATGTATGGGTGTATTCGACCGGCGGCGCATCCGTCTCGATGATAGCTGATGGGGCGGTGGAAGGATGGGTCTGGGGGCCGGGCAGTGTGACCGATGCTGTGCCGCCGCCCGCGTACTCTTTCGACAGTATATGCAACGCGCCAGCGACCATGACACCATCACCAACAGCGACACCTGTCACCCCAGAAAGCACACCGATCGCGATCAGCACTCCCTTACCCACAAGCATCGCGCCGACAAGCACCTCTACACCAACAACGGCAACGGCCGTCCCCGCCACACCCACACCCTTGCCGACAGCAACAGCAGCGGCATCTCTATTCACCACACCAACGGCAACGCCGACCGCCCGTCCTGAAAATGACGACGGTGCAGATAGCGGCAGCGGTACGGCCGTTGATACACCAACAATAGTACCCGTTCTGCCAACACATACCCCTCAAGCAAGTTCCCCTCTATCACCGCCTGATAGTAGCGAAGATTCGCTTACGCCATCGCCAACGGCCGTCACTTCCCCCACTCCCACGCCCCCCATCATTGAAAAGACGGAGCCGATAACGGCCGTTAATGAGATAACGGCCGTTGACAATCCAACGCCCATCACCGTGATCGGCGCAGGGGAGACGGGGAGAAACGGCTCAACAGATGCTGAACCAGCGCAAAACTCTATCGGCGAAATCGCCCCCTATGCGTTTTTCTTGCTGATGATCGGGGGATTGGCAGGCGGCCGTTTTTGGTTATCTCGCAAAAAGGGATAAACGGTAAGGAATGAGAGTAACATCTCAATATTTTAGGGTGAGTACGTATCTTCTCAGTATTCTGGGGAGACTTGACAAATTTTCCTAATGATACTCGTGTAAAATAAAGTGCTGATGGAATTTGTCAAGCCTTGTCCCCAATTTTTTGAGAAGATACGAATGAGACTTTAAGGAGATATGCTTCAAATTGCATAAATTTTGCTTTACACTTTCCGCGCCTCGAAATGCGCGTCTGATACAAAAAATCCGCTAAGGCCATTCATAAAAAATAATTACACGTTTGTCCTGCCCCCACCTTCGTGAAAATGGGGGCAGGAATGACAATCAAAATTTTGGGTGATTTAAATTGACTCCACTGAATTTACTCCATTTCGGCGACTTGCTAAAAATCGCACAACAGCAAGCAAATCAAGCCTGCATCGTGTGTAAATGAGCCGCAATGAGACGCATAAATAAATTGTGCTTTATATGTCAAAATTTTCACAAAAACAGCACACTCAACCACCGATTTTACAAAAATGGCCTTTTTTCAGTGGAGTCTTAAATTTAGAAA
>WFSA01000324.1 GCA_015486215.1 Anaerolineae bacterium
CGGTTCTTAAAAACCTTATAAGTTGATTTAACGGGAACGAACAGGTCTAATCGTCTTGTATGAAAATCCCGCCACTCTACAGGGTGATTAAGAATTTTGAGCGCGTATACGCGATTTTATCAAGGAGTTTAACGTAATATCTGTCAGGTCTACCCTAGAAAATTGAGAAGATACATCAGAAAATAGATAGAATGAGAGGATAAATTATGGATGCAAACATTGCCTTCTTGATTGGCAAAAAAGACAAAACAGTGTTAAGTCATTATCTGGAACAGATAGCAAATAAAAGCTTGCTGCAATACCGTCATGCCAGTCATTTACAATGGGGGAAAAAGAAGGGGGAAAGTTTATATACTCATATCCTCAACGGTATTTTTATTCTTGACAGCTTGCGCGATTTGCTCAAATTATCCGATGTTGAGATCAAAATTTTATTTACTGCTTACACTGTACATGACATCAACAAATTTGAAGGGCGCGATGGCTCCTTTAATAAACTTGCAACGCAGGAAAACATCGCTGATGAGATTGAGCGATTAGGCTTGCCATCTTTTTTCCCAAAATGGCGTGATTATTTGGGCGATATGGCAGGATTGGTGCGTAGTCACGGCCGTTCCACTCACACAGCCGGCGAAATGATGATGTTGCAAAGGGGGCCGCGCTACCGATTGGGGCGCGAGCGCATTTTGGCCTTGCGTTACCTGATGAAGGCAACTGACACCCTCGATTTATCCCATACGCTTGATGACCGCAAGCATAAAGGGGATTTTTTAGACGATCTCAACACCTATTTATCAGAAAGCGGGCAGCGTGTTCAATATGAATTCATCACCCATCGACTGACGGAAACGCGGGGGTTGCTCAGTAACGTGCTACACAACGCCATTGCCGCCCATTTGCAAAACGAACACGGCTTGACCCCGCTTCTTTTTTATCCCGATGGCATTGCTTATTTATCGGAGCGGGCGCATCAGCCGATTTTGACGATTGCCGACCAAAAAGCAGCCGCGCAGATAGCGGCTAATACCATCAATGGGTTCTCTCAAGCCAAATTCCGTGACTTTATCAAAGCGGGCAATCAAGGCGTTAAAGTAGGCGAAGCGTGTTTGGAAATGGGTATCCCCTTTGCTGGGACAAAAAGTATGTGGGGCGAGATTTACAATATCGTACAGCGTAAATCGTGGAATACGGAAACAATGGAGGCAAAGGCGAGAGAGCGGGCAGAACGTGATTTTGAGAAATTTGCGGGATTATATCCAGATGCAGCCACTGACGTTCGCGCTGTCTTAGACAATCCTGCCCCCATCATTCCCACTGCTGAAATGCAGTTGCGAAAAGGGGAATTGATCCGTTCGTATTACATTTTCCTCAACAAATATTTCAAAAAGTCGTTTGATGATGTGTGGACGCATCTTTATGAATTGTTGGAGGTGGAGGAGGAAAAACGGCCGTTTTACGCCTACTTCAACGCCAATTATGATCGATCCTATCTGTTGGGCGGCCATCTTGACTTAAATGAAAATGATATAGTGGAACGTATTGCCGTTGATGGTACGGAAGTGATGGCTGACAGAGATAACAGCGACCCCAACATTCCTCTTTTGCAAGCGTATTTGGAACGCCACGCCATTTTCAGCGTGGGCAGTCAGCCGCAAGTTAATTTTCAAACCCATTTGCAACAGTATGTCAGCGCACAGCATAAGCAGTGCATCAATTGTAGCAGCACGTTTGCAACCAGCGAATGGATGGCTGGCGACGTGCGCGGCGATATTACCGTGCAGGTTTTCTCCAATCGGCGGCGCGGCGGCACGGGCGCACCCAAAAAGCATGTCTGCGCTATTTGCCAACTGCAATTTCTGTTGGAAAAGTTGAATTATCCAGCTGTACGCAGCGAACAGTTGCGGTATCTGCATTTGTTCCCGTATTCATTTATGACACGGCCGTTTATCGAAGCCCTCCGCGCCACCTTCCGCGACCTCATCGAGAGCAACGACGCAATTACCGCCCTGAACATGAACGCACCGCAAGCGTTGACCCAATGGATCGAAGAAACGGAACAAAAACCAAATTTTCGTACCAAGACAAAAAAGGGAAAGCCGCAGCCATATGGCATTTATGTTCCCCGCTATTCAGACTTAACTGGCAACGCGCTCATCTTCCCGCTCAATCCCGGCGGTGGAAATGACACGCAAAAATTTCTCTTTTCCTTATGGAATGGGATGGTCATACAGCGTCATTTTGGCATGAAAGCGTTGCTTTCCGCCTCGCCAGTGCCGCCATTAGACAAACGGCACTTTGGTGATCTATATGTAGACAATATCCCCTTGGGTACGCAAGGATTGTTGCCCCATAATGATTATCGTCAATTCAAGCCAGACGAAGGCAAGACAGAAGATACGTTGCCCACGCTTTGGGAAAAAACAGAACATCTGCTTAAACTGCGTGAACTTACGTTTACGAGCGATGATAATATCCCGCGTTTGGTGCGGGCATTGACCGCCCATCCCTTGATGATTTATTACGAAACAGACCGTTTGCTCATTGCCAAAGCGGGCGCGGATGCTGGCGGTTTAGAAACATGGCTTTATCAGCAGGCTTTTGAGCCTGTCAATGAATTAGCCCGATTAGTCCAATTAGAGTTAGATGGAGGTAAATTTATGAAGAAATTAAGTACGGAGTTGACAAGGGCGGCTGAAATTGCCGTGCAAAATAATTTGCGGGGGAGTTCTTTTGAGCGCAGTAGTTTGCTCTACCCGTTTGATGAGATGATGAAAAAATTGGCGCAAGATCAGGGACAAACGGCCGTTGATCGTGAAACCTTACGTGCAGCTGCCATTCAGGATATTTATGATCATCTTGAGCGGTTAGCCAAACGCGCAAACTATAAAATGACAAAAGCCCGCGCCGATGCGTGTGCTGATTTTGTCAACTGCTGGTTTGACAACATCCTGATGGGTGTGTACGACGGAAAAACGCGCAAACTCATCGCCGATGAAAAGATGCTGCGCTCGGCATTTTTATTTTATGTTCGCCAGCAACAAGCGATAGCCAAAGAGAAACGTTCACAAAACTAGAAGTTTAACTTCTTTGAGAAGTTGAATTTCTTGACAGTAAAAGGAGAACCTTATGTCAATTATTGACAAAAACAAACAATATTTTTTATCTGCTTACAGCAACTATCCACACGGCCGTTACATCAGCATATTTTTGTTACGGCAAATCAAATCAGAGGCCATTTTCCGCACAGAAGGCAGCGGTGAGCCGTTGAATCGTGAATTTGTCCATGCTGGCATGAACGCTGGGGACGATATTGTGCAACGTGTTGTCATCAGCAAACGGAAACAAACGGCCGTTGAACGGCGCACCGGCCGCGAATTGTTGCGGAGAAACGACTTGCTCTTCACCGATCCCAAGCAAAAAGCAAAACCGCCCAGCCCCTGCGCCCTCAATCGCAATAATCCATGTGGTAAATGTATGGACTGCATGATTTACGGCTACGCGGCGGGCGGCGGCGGCGCGCAAAAATCCCGCGTTATCACCGACGACGCTTTCAGTCTGCACCCTGCGCCCACCATCATCGGCACAAAACAGTTCAACGCCCTGTATGACAACAGCACCATGCGCGACCCAGAATCTGGCGAACCGTCAACCAGCATCGGTACAGATGAGTATGTGAAACCAGAAGCGGTTTTTCTGGATATTGAGACGATTAAAGATGTGACTACTGCCGAATTCCAATACATTTTGGGGAATATCTTGCGCTCCACCCGTTACGGTGCCATCTCATCCCGCATTGGCAAAGTGCAGAATCATGTTGTTGGAATCGCCTTTAGCGATTGCGAACTGTTCAGCAATCTGGAATGGACACAAGCAACATATGATGCATTACGCGATGGGCAGGAAGAACCATCGTTCCCATCGCATTTGGAAACGGTGCAGCAAAAGGCGGCGCAAACGATTGCGACGCTGGCGCAAAATGTGGTCGGACAAATCACGTTTTTGCCGCAAGCGGATGCAGCCGCGTTGGTGGTAGAGATGCAGAAGTTGTATGGGGATGAAACGGCCGTTACCGCCCTTCTTAAAACAGCCACCACTGCCTATCCAAGCAAATAAGGAATGAGGATTAAATAAAATCCGAAACTTCCATCTGTCATTCCTGCGAAGGCAGGAATCCATAGTCTGGGAAATCATGGATTCCCGCCTACGCGGGAATGACAACTTTGGTAGTTAAATAAATCCTCATCCCTAAGCGGTACGCCAAGACGTTCAACTTTTCTAAAAAGTTGAACGTCTTGAAGTATCAAACGAGAAGATACCCATGACCCACATCTATCGTTGTGAAATCAGATTGCAAGAAGCAACCTTCTTCAGCAGTCGAGAGATTAGCAATACATATTATACTGAACCGCTTTTGGGCAACTACGCGCTGGCATATGCGTTCGGATTTGTCCACTCTCCCTATTTCAATCAGGGTGAAATTCATTATGTCAAACATTTGACAGCACTGAACAAACAAGGCATTTACGTCACGCCAGGAACGATACAAGGCTCGCCCCGCTTTACATTCGGCCAGTTTAACGCTCAGCCTGATGCGTACTGGTTTGCCTTTGCCAACAATGCCATTGTGTCCAGACCAGATGGGGCATGGATGGAAAAAGCTGGCCCGGTTTGGTACGCGCATCAATCGGGCAAAAGGCGTAAGGTTGGGTTGGAGAATCGGCCGCAGCACGGCCGTATTCGGATGTTGGCAATTGGGAATACGGCCGTTTGCCACATCATCAGCCGCGACCCGCTCACACTGCCGCACTACATTCGGCTGGGCAAATTTATGAGCAAAGCCCGCGTTATCGTCACCGAGCAGCCCGTCAACATCGTGCAACGACAAGGGCAGCGTCTTAACAGCTTGCTCAACCCCGCCGATTTACCCGCCGATTACCATCTTTCCATTTTTGACCTTGTGACGGTACCGCCCGTGCCATTGGTGCGAAATGTGCTGTTATCGGGGAATTTTTATGGGGTGGGGGACCAAACGTACTTGCCCGTTGGGATGCGTTTTGGGGTAGAATTGCTTCCGTCATTAGGTTGGTTCGCTCGTTAAGAGCGGAAGTGAAAGAAGTTCAACTTTTCGCAAAAGTTGAACTTCTAAACGTACAAGGAAAAAATCTATGAACCCATTAGAAATAAAACTCAAAACCCTAACCCCGATCTGGACTGGCGGGGTGGAAACGGGCAAGATGGATCGCCTGCACGAAACAGGCATCATCGGCAGCCTGCGCTGGTGGTACGAAGCCATCGTGCGCGGGCTGGGCGGCCACGCTTGTGACCCAACCGGCAATCAAAGTTGCCCGGATAAACACGGGAAACGATGTGCGGTATGTGAACTGTTCGGATGCACAAGTTGGCAACGGAAATTTAAATTGCTCATTCTTGATAAAAATAAAAGAGTTTTCAACATAAAACCGCACGAGAAAGACGGACTCGCTGAAGGTACTCCGATGATTTGGCGATTTGTAGAATTACGTTCGATCTGTGATGAAGAAAAATGGTTACTTTATCAAGCAATTCGCATTGCATCTGAGTATGGAGCTATTGGCGGCAGAACCCCACGGAAACCGCAAAACAACAAAAAAGTTGGTGGGGACTTTGGTTTGTTTTCTATTCAACAACAGACAGGCTTTCCGCAAGAGGTTAGCAAACAAGACGTAATGAATTGGTCGCAAAATAACGGGTTCCGCCAAATCAAACCAGATAACAAGTGGCCTAATTTGAGGTGGTTCTTTTTTGTTCACAACCAGTATCTGAAACGTGAGGCAATTAATAACTTGATAGGATTGTCAAAAAATGGGAAGAGAATAACTTCTCATAAAGATTTCCAAAATGCTTTACGCGGACAAAGAGCAGTAAGCAAAAAGATTTTCTCTTTTGAAACGCCACCGGGAAGAATATGGGGATACCTGCCAAGTCAAGAGATGTGCCAGAAAACAATAGCACATCTTCAACAATTAGAAATTAAGCCGGAAAATATCAAGACAGGCGAGGAGGTGCTTAATGAGTTATGATTTTTTTGCTCAATATCCTATTGCAAATCAACGTGATGCAAAGAATTTGCCTTTTAACTTAGCTCCATACACGCGGACTATGTTATATGCACAAGCGCTTATATCACCAGACAAGGAGAAGGTTCGTAACCATGAGTACAAGAATGAATTGAGTAAATGGGGGAAAAGTTCGTCTTTCTCGTTATTAAAGTCTTTGCAGCTAGATACACCTCGAACCGTAGATTTACATCTTTTGCCTTTTGGATCATTTGTGATTTCGTTTAAGTTCCAGCTAACACGGCCGTATATCTCTGGTGGTGATGAGCCGTTTTACATCATTGATAATCCGATTGCCAAAGAAAAGGTATTTAAGTTACCAATGGTACGATCTTCTGGCTGGAAGGGTTCATTACGTGCGTCCATTCGCTTAGCAAAAGGCTGGGGGGAGAACAATGGTCACCCCACCTTACTTCGCTTATTTGGTTCGGTGAATGATAATGATACGGGTGAACGTGGGCAATTACGTTTCTATCCAACATTTTTTGATAGCATCGCTCGTGAAGTAATTAATCCCCATGGTCGAAAAGAGAAAGCAGGAAAGCTCCCGATTTATTTTGAGTGTGTTCCAATTGATACTATTGGGATATTTACCCTGCTTTATGTGCCATCACATCGCGTGAATAAATCAGAAGGTGACATATTGAATCAGGCGGAAGCAGATTTGAGTCTGGTGATGAATGTGGGCATTAAACAGATGATGGAAACATATGGATTTGGCGCAAAAACTAGCAGTGGTTATGGAACAGCCAGAATCTTACGCAAGACACTTAATGTGCAGTTTCGCCAGCGCAATCGTGTGGTTTCTCTTGTTACCCCGCAAAAGGAGGGAACCGCATGAGCCAACTAGACAAACTTGCCCAATACCGCGATGCCATCCTTTTAGCGGAAATCGCAGCTTGGCTGCATGATGACTTCAAACACACTGATCAACAAATTCATACATATGTTAATGACGCTCCATCTCCATCGGGCAGGCAGGATACTGTAGATTTAATACCTGACATTGAGATTGATTTTCTTGGTAAGAAACTCAAATTAATTTTGGTCAAAAATAGAAAACGAGATGATTTTGTTAGCGGATATTTGAACCGTTGTCACTACACAGCACATATCGAAAAGGAAGATGGGGACAGTCAACAAACTTATCCCGCTTATCTAAGCTCTCCCTTTGGATTTGAAGCTTTTCAGATTCCTACAAATTTAACTGACTTACTTCGCAATAAAACACCTTGGAATTTGATAAATAATCCAACCGCCAATCGGGCAGAATTTCAAAAGCAGGTACGAGAACTTTTTAGCCAAGTTGGCGGAGATACACGGAGACCAGGTAATGAAATTACATTATGGGAATGGGGGCATACAGTTGGAACTTTGTATAAAGTTGCCCTGGCAGACGCATACTTTCGCCATGAAATAGGTCTTGCGCCTGTCGCTGCAAACGATCTTCGGTGGCGGATGCTTAGTATTCGTACTGATGCTTTAACCTATTTTACCAGCGCTTCTCGTTTGCCGGATTTGGTGGCACGACAAAACACATTACAAGTTGCCATTAGTAATGTACAAACGTTGTTAGAAGAAGTGTTTCCCCTAGCATCTGAAGTTTACCGTGACGAAAATGGCGCCCTCTATGTTGTACCGGATATACCTGACTTGCTTAACCTTGAAGATGATGCCGGTCAATCATTATTAAGCCTTATCCGACAACAATTTGCTACTGACGGAGAGATTGTTCCAGAAATTATTCTCGATCCGACTGCGTGGTGGGGGCAAGACCCAAACTTCGACCCCAGAAACCCTTCTGAAAATCTTAATAACGAAATTCCACCGGCTGGAGACATCATCTCATCACCTACAACATTGCAAAGTAATGCCAACACCATCAGCGAAACGTGGCAAGGCAAACAACGGGAAGTGTGTCCTGTTTGTGGATTACGTCCATGTGTCAATAAACAGGTGAATTACTGCCAGGTTTGCGGTAATCGCCGACAAGGGCGGGTCACAGAATGGATACGGGATCAAAGTAAAACGATCTGGATCGATGAAGTAGCGGATAAAAACGGCCGTCTCGCCCTCATCACCGGTACATTTGATCTAACCAACTGGCTTGATGGCTCTCTGGTCGAAACTTTATTGGTGCAAGCTCCGGTTGATGGCAATCAAGCGATTAGCAAAAACCCATCTTTTGCCCGCCTACGTCGTATATGGCAAACGACTCAAACCTTCTGGCAAGAAACCCAAAGCAACATTGATAAGATTCTCTCCGACGCTCGCCGCCGCCTCACAATCAAGCTGGATAATCACTCCGGATTGTCCCGGTATCAAGTGTATGAATTGGATTTACACGGCCGTACCCGCATGAGCGTTCTTTGGGATGGCGAGCATCTCATCAGCACAGACAATCTTTCCTACACGGCCGTTCAACTCTCTATCAAGCCGGAAGAACGAAAAACGTCCGTCAATGCGGCGCTCGCAGTAGGCGCATGGCTGGAGGAAAACAAGCAGGAAGTTTTCCAACTCACCTCTGACGACGAGAAAGGCAAACAAATTGACATAAAAATTGCTGATGTTGATTATCAGGATGCGGCTTACGCCACCACCATCCCCATCCTCGCCGAACCGCGCACCTTCAT
This sequence comes from Anaerolineae bacterium, assembly GCA_015486215.1. GTDB lineage: Bacteria > Chloroflexota > Anaerolineae > Promineifilales > Promineifilaceae > S016-13. Next base: position 8,729 of record WFSA01000324.1, read on the forward strand.
GGCCCTCGTCCCGGCCGACAAAGCCATAGAAATCGCCAAAGCGATCAAAACCAAATACGAGCGGGAAATGGGCAAAGTCCGTAACCGGCTGCCCCTGCATCTTGGCCTTGTCTACTTCCAACGCCGCACACCCCTTCGTGCCGCACTGGATGCGGGCAGGCGGATGCTAAAGTACGAAGGACGAAATACGAAGGACGACGTTTGGATGGTGAAAAGCAAAAAATGTGCGACCAGCAGATATTTACCAGAGATGTTAACAAAAGGTACAAAGCAGTTTGATCTAACCGTCAGCATTGAACTGAAAAATGAAAACGGCCGTTCCCTAACCTGGCACATCCCCACCGTCATGGGAGATGGCGTTACCCCCGACAACTGGTATCCCTACGTCTTCATCAAGAGCGATGTCAACGGCCGTCAACGCATCTTCAAAGGCTTACGTCCCACAAGTCACAATACACCCGAAACCTGCTGGCTCATCCACGCCGCCGAACTTGAAAAAGGAGACCAAATCTACTTCACCCCCGCCACCCTTGACTTCCAATGGTTGAGCAGTACTGCCAAACGGTTTGAGATTGCTTACGACGCAAAGGGAAAACGGCGCAATCACCTCACCCGTCCATACTTCCTTGACCAACTCGATGATATAGAAGAAGCGTGGGGAATGCTGCAAAAATTAAGCAAAAGCCAGCTTTACGCCATGCGCGATACCATCGAGAGCAAGCGGGAAACCTGGTTTACCGCTTCGCAAGAGTCATTGACCGATGATGGATTCCGGGATTTTTGCAGAAACGTCATCCTCAATACAAAAGGGCTTAACCGCAGCAAGGCAGATAAACTGACAAAGTGGGCCGTAGGCGGCCTGCTTGCCGACACCATTGAACTACA
>WFSA01000325.1 GCA_015486215.1 Anaerolineae bacterium
GCTTTCGGTAGTCTGGTTGTTGGGAACGGCCGTTTCGTCTGGTGCAAATTGGGGAGTGGATGTTGTGCCGGGCGGCAAGGCGAGGGTGACCGTGGGGACGAGTTCGGGCGTGGCGGGGCTGCTATTGACGGCCGTTGACAACGGAGTTGGCGGCGATAGCGGCGTGCGAAAAATGTTCGGCGTGGGTGTCGCTGGCACGATCAGATTTTGCGGCAGGTCGGAGGCGACGTATTGGTTGACATAAAAAACATTGGCGGCGATAAATGCAAATAGGGCGATAAAGATCAGCGCATTGCTTTGTCGCTGTAAGCCGCGCTCTCTTTCCATGCCAAACATAGCGCGGCGCAACATCCCGCGAGCGCGTATCAGTTCGCTGCTGAACCAGAACAGCCCCAGCGCACAGACGATATAAATCCACTCATTATTGTGGATGAGAAAAACGTAGATAGTGTTCAATATTAGTTAGATGGGAATGATGGGTGCTTTGGGGCAATGGCTGATCAGTTCAATCCCGTACTCTCCCATCACGCCTAAATCTTCGATACGAATGCCGCCCCAATCGGGGATATAAATGCCGGGTTCGATGGTTAAGGTCATGCCGACGACGGCCGTTCGCTTTTTGGCCGATTCTGAACTGCCTATATGTGGATTTTCGTGGATTTCTAACCCTACGCCATGTCCCAATCCATGCCCAAAATGCTCTTTATGTCCCGCATCGTTGATGAGTGTACGGGCGAAGGCATCAATCGCATGATTGTTCATGCCGGGTCGGGCATTTTCGATAACGGCCGTGTGTGCTGCCAAAACCAAATTGTATATCTGCCAAAATTCGGCCGTCGGTTCCGCTCCCAGATAGAAAGCGCGGGTCATATCGCTGTGATAGCCGTTCACTTTGGCACCCATATCGACCGTCAGCATGTCGCCCGCTTGTAATTGATAATTGCTGGGGGTGTGATGGGGGTGTGCGCTGTTTTTGCCTGCGGCGACGATGATGTCGAACGCCATTCCATCGGCTCCTGTTTGGCGCATCTCTTTTTCCAGCATCCACGCCAGCTCTCTTTCGTTCACTCCCGGTCTTGCCCATGTGTTCACCTTTGCCATCGCGCTGTCGGTGATGGCGGCGGCGCGGCGGATGGTTTGGAGTTCAGCGATGGTTTTTACGAATCGCATCGGGGAGATGGGATCGTGCAGTATTACCCATTCGATGTCGGGGATATTGTCGAGCATTTTTTTGTGGGCAAGGGTGGTGTGACGGGCGGAAAGGGCGATGCGGGAAACGGCCGTTTGGGCGTACAATTTCTTCAGCTCTTCCTTACTATTGCGTAATTTGAAAAGGGTGAAATCAGGGGCTTGGTCGGCGGCTTGCTCCCAATAGCGGGAATCGACCACTAAAATCGCTTGATCGGCGGTGATAATCACCTGTCCAGCCGAGCCGGTGAAGCCACTCACCCAGCGACGATTAATGTCGTCACTGATAAGGATCGCTTCTACGTTCCACTGTTTAAATTTTGAGCGTATATGGGTTATGCGTTGTTGGTATTGTATGGTCATGGGGTTGCCGGGCTGCCGGGCGGCGGAGTGATACCTTCGTCACTCCGCCGCCCCGCAACTTCTCTACTCTTTCACTTCGGCGGCGAAAATTGCACGCAAAACGGCCGTCATCGTCGCGTATGTTGGGTCCATTCCAAAGTAGGAAAGGTTTTGTGATCCTAGATTTTTGCCCTTGCTGAATGGCGTATCTGAGGCGTAATGGAGCAAGCCGATGGGGAAGGGGGCGTTGTGCAGATTGACCAGTTCATTATAAGGATGCCGTTTGGGGCGTGTCATCTCGTAAACGCTGCTCAAATACGGCCCTGCTTCCATCTCTAAATCAGTGTACCCCTCTTGATAAAAAACGGACATATGGTTTTCATTTTGTAAAAATGTACCGGGGGCGGTGATCGCTTTTTGGTTGTCCATCACCGTGCCGTAGGCGAGATAAGGGGTGATGTCGGCGGCGGTGAAGCAGTTGTTGATCATATAGGTGTTCAATGAATGTTCGTCATGGATGACGTTGGGGATCATTACATCACCGATACGGCCGTTTAAGGTCGCCGCTTTGCCCATGATATATACGCCGCGCACCTCGTCAATATTACGGGCGATTTCGCTCAATACTTGGTAGGCAGCCAAGCCCAAGGGGTAATCTATATTGACGATGAGGGCATCACTTTGCTTCATTTTTTCAATTTGATCGATGCGTAAACGGCCGTCGAGATTGTCCAAATTCAGCTTATTCAGTTCCACAACTTGCACTTCGATATCAAAAGCGTGCGAACTCGGCACGCGCACGATACCAGCCGCCTGCTCCCAAGCGATGCGTTTTTTCACCATCTCTGGATGTGATTGCTCATACTTCTTTAGCACATAATACATAAAATTGGCGTAACTGCTCGGCACATACCGCTCGTGAATATCGTGCCGCTCTTTAAGCAGTGAGCGTGCCCCTTTTTCGTGGATAAATTCGTCCAATATCTCCTCATTTTGCAAGGCAAAGCCGCTTAACAAATTGCTCATGCTATGGGTGTTACTGGAGACAAAGTAGACAGGACGCTCGTCAAAATTGATATGCGCCAAGCTGTCTTCGACGCGCTGCCACCAGCGGCGGGTTGCCCGTTTGTAATCGGCCAGTGAGCCAGCCAGCGAGCGGATGGAGAGCCGTTGCCGATTCTGGGCGATTTCTAAGAGACGAACGGCCGTTTCCCCTCGCCACACCAACGTCAATTTTTTCATATCTCCGACAGAAATATCAGCAAAAGCGGCTAATTCTGCCAAATGCTCGCCCATCGGCACGCCCATATCCTCATCTCGAATCTGTTCCAACAGAGCGATAGGCCGTTTTTTGCCCAATAAATCATGCAACTTTTGTCGTTCAATCTGGTATGCGGTCAAAATGGGCACGATGTCATCAATATCGGAGCGACTGGCGATGTATAGTGCCAATGTCTTGTCCCCATCATATAAACTGCGCCGCCGACGGCCAGGTGCGCTGACTAATTGCCACGATTTGACATCATACGCATGTTTGGCAAAGACAGAGGTTGACTGTCCCATCACGACATGCTTGATCTGCCCCAAACAGGCGGGCATTCGCAAGATGGCGTAAATGAAAGCGGACATATCGGGCGTGGAACAGTCGGCTAAAATATGCAGGGCGGAGTGCATCCGCTTATGTGCTTCGCGCAAGGTTTTGATCTGCACGGCGTGACTGCTGCGTAAAAGTGAGTAGTAGGTACGCATGTATAATTTTATCTCTTCGTTTCCTGAACTGGGGACGGTTCTATCCATTTCTCTCCTATGGGGAATTGTCAATTGTCAATTATTAATTGTCAATTATTAATTGTTAATTGTTAATTGTCAATGAGGGAATGAGGGAACGGCCGTTCACACCATCACAACAAAACAAATTAAGACATAATTCAAATGGGTGTGTTTCATTTCAGTAGAAGTGACAGTCACGGGGCACAAAGTTTTGGGTAAACCAAGTCCGTTCGCCCCGTGACAATCACTTTGGCTCAACTCATTTGAAACACACCCAATTCAAATTAGGGTAAATCATCTTTACAGTTGCTGCGCGATTGGGCACCCACAAGGGGCACCCCTACAGGAGCAAATTGTAGGGGCGCGGCCTTGTGCCCGCCCCCATCCCCACCTTCGTGAGGGTAAACTCTTTTAGGCGGGAACCCATGATTTCCCAGACCGTGGATTCCTCCCTCGCAGAGCCTGCCCTCATGAAGATGGGGGAATGACAGATGGAAGTTTCGAGTTTTATTTAATCCTCATTTCTAAGAAAGGAATGGATGGAAACGCGCCCCATTGGCGTTTCTGTTAGGGCGATTGCAACCTCCAAATCGCACCGTTAAATTCTAAATTTATACTGTTTTTAGCAACCTTGCAATTGACATAATATGCGAATTGAGGGGAATTGATGCGTTACGATCACGATCATAAAATAAGGCGAGGTTGCAATCGCCCTATTTCTGCTCCCCCATTTTGACGTAGCAAGGTCACTGGTTACAATTAGCGTAATAGAGTATCAAAAAAACAGGAAATGATAGAGGCTTATCCATGCTAGATAAAATTGCAGTCATCGTGCGCCGTTATGATGATATTGAAAACCAAATGGCTGACCCCTTCGTGCTGGCCGATCATGTCAAGTTGACCGCATTGGCACAAGAACGCGCTGAAATCGAAGACCTCGTGCTGGCATACCGCCGTTACCAAGAGGCGACGGCCGAATTGCAGGATGCTGTTGAATTGGCCGATATGGAAGACGATCCAGAAATGATCGAGATGGCGAAAGCGGAGATCAAACTGCTGAATCGTGAATTGGACAAAGTAAAGCAAAGTATGCGAAAAATGCTTATTCCAACAGATAAGCATGATAAAAAGAATGTCTTTGTGGAAATTCGTGCTGGCACAGGCGGAGACGAAGCTGGCATCTTTGCCGCCGATTTATTGCGGATGTACGGCCGTTATGCCGAGAAATTAGGCTGGAAAACAGTCATCGTTGAGGAAAATCGGACGGGCGTGGGCGGCTACAAACAAGTCATCATGGCTGTCAAAGGGCGGGGCGCGTTTTCCCGCTTCAAATTTGAGAGCGGCGTGCATCGGGTGCAGCGCGTGCCGCAAACAGAGTCACAGGGACGGGTGCACACCAGCGCGGCGACTGTCGCTGTCATGCCCGAACTAGAGGCGGTGGATATTACGCTGGACATGAACGATTTGATCATCACGGCCGAATTTGCCGGCGGGCCGGGCGGTCAGCATATGCAAAAGAACGCGACAGCGGCGCGAGTCGTGCATAAGCCATCAGGATTGATGACCAAAATCCAATCAGAGCGCAGTTTGACGCAAAATAAACATCTGGCAATCGCCATTATCCAAGCACGTTTGCAAGAGATGGAAGAGGCCAAACAGAATGCCGCAGAGTCGGCCAATCGAAAGGCACAGGTTGGCAGCGGCGACCGCAGCGAGAAAATTCGTACCTATAATTATCCGCAAAATCGGGTGACCGATCATCGGATTGGGTTGAGTCGATATAATTTAACGGCCGTTATCGACGGCGAACTCAACGAATTCATTGATGCCCTGACAATCGCCGATCAAGCAGAAAAATTAGCTGCCTTAGGCGTGTAAACAAGACTCAGGAATGACAAATCAAGGTGACTGGCACTTGCCGACGGCCTGTCACCTCGACCAGATCTGATTTCACTGATGAACACAAATAAAAAACAAATAATGCCAATCAGGGAAACATCAGTCACCCCGCCGCCCCGTGATTTCGTCGCCCCGTCACCCCGTCGCTTTGTCCGCCTAATCCATTTTCGGCGCGATGTGCCGCAGATTGTGGAGCTATTGCGCCTTGCTTTTTATGATGGGCAGGGGGCAGGACGGCCGTCGTCCACCGCTTTTGATCTGCCCTCTTTATGGATGTTGAAAGTCGATCCCATGACAAATAGATTGGGGAATGGATTGGTGTGGGAGGAAAACGGCCGTATCGTCGGCAATATCACCATCCTGCGTTACCCCAAATCGAAACGGTTTTTAGTCGTCAATGTCGCCGTCCATCCAGAGTGGCGGCGGCGGGGAATCGCCCGCCGCCTGATGGGCGCGGCGATTGAGGCGGCGAGGAGAGAGGGGCAAACGGCCGTTTTATTACAAGTAGACAAGAAAAACGAGAGCGCACAACAGCTATATCAGCATATGAATTTTGACATTGTGGGGCAGATGACCTCATGGCGTGGAGATGGCGTTGGCTTGCGCCGTCTGCCCCCATCCCTGCAAGACGAACCTTCCGACACGGTGCGCCGTCTGCGCCCGCGTGAATGGAAAGAGGCGTTTGCCCTTGACCGCGCTCATCTGCCCATCGAAATGGATTGGCCTGAGCCAACGCCGCACGATTTATACAAGACGGGGATGTGGCAATGGCTGTTTTATATGCTCAACGGCCGTTCCTTTGAAGCGTGGCGGATGGTGACAAAAACGGGCGAATTGGTCGGCGTGAGCGGCATTTGGGGCGAGTGGGGGCAGCCGTTTCGGGTGCGAATGCGCGTGCATCCGTTGTGGCAAGGAAAAGTAGAACGGCCGTTATTCCTCAAAACAGTCGCACGGTTGAGCGAACTGACCAGCCGCCGTGTCTACTGGGATCATCCCGACGATCCAACGATGAACGCTCTGTTGCAAGCGGCCAAATTTAGACCCCGCCGCACGCTGACCCATATGAAACTGCGGCTGGCAAAGGCGGGAAGCGGCGAAGGTGCGAAATGATCCCCTCTGCACCCCCCGACCTCGTAACCCCGCAGCTTCGCAACCTCGTCACCGCCATTCTCAACACGCCCAAATACCGTCACATCAGCCCCGAATTACTGCATCGCATTGGGCGCGATGAACTGAAAAAGCGGCCTCGTCACAAAGAGGCGGTGAAAGGGGTGAAGAGTAAATTGCACCAAATCGGCGGCGCGTATTTGGACAGCAACCCTAAATACGGCCGTCTGCTAACCCAATTACAAGCGAGCGGCGACCGCCCTGTTGCCTGCCGAAGCATCATGCGCCAGCATAGCTCCACTCGTGAGCGTCTCCCCATTCTGGACAGATTTTACAGCACTGTTTTTGCCGATCTGCCCCCCATCCATTCCGTGCTGGACATTGCCAGCGGCTTCAATCCCTTGGCGCGGGCATGGATGCCGCTCGCGCCCCGCGCCAGCTACACCGCCTACGATATTTATGGGGACATGATGCCTTTTTTGCAAGCGGCGATGCGCCTGATGGTCGATGAGGAGGATGGCGCAAATCAAACGGCCGTTCAACAAGATATTATCAGCCGCCCGCCGACAAAGAAGGCGGAGTTAGCCCTTATTTTGAAAACGCTGCCCGTGCTGGCGATGGTGGACGAAACGGCCGTTTCTCGTCTGCTCGACACGATTCAAGCCGATTATCTGCTCATCACTTTCCCCGTCCGCAGTCTGGGCGGACGGCAGAAAGGGATGGTGCAAAACTATGATCGGCTGTTCAAAAACTGGATGAATGGGCGGGGATGGAGTCATAAACGGTATCTATTTGATGGTGAACTCGCTTTTTTAGTGAAGAAGGATGTGCTAGAAGTGACTGTCACGGGGCACACAGACTCAATCTATCCGAAACCACATGCCCCGTGACAGTCACTTTTCGGTATGCAAAACCATAATTACAAGAAAAATATAGCCGCATTATTGCAGGGAAAAGCGTTATTACGGCCGTTAGCCGCCACCTTTTACGCCACCACCCATTGCAACCTAAACTGCTCCTATTGCGAAGATTTTGGCGCAGATCGCAACCATCTGCAAAGCCCGCATCTTCCCCTCGCTGATACCAAACATATTTTGCGCGTCATTCGCAGCGGGATGGATGGCATAACGATCACCGGCGGCGAGCCGCTGCTGTATCCAGACATTGATGCGTTGATTTTGTATGCCAGCGATGAGTTGAACTTCAAGCAGATCACCTTGCTGACAAACGGCGCACTGCTCGCCCAGCATGAGCCAATTTTACCCGCATTAAATCGGCTGGTGATCAGCATGGACAGCGTGGATGCGGCCTCATGGATGGGGGTATTGAATGTTTCCCGACGAGTGACGGAACGGATTTTGGAGAATGTGAAGCGTTACGGCCGTTTACAATCCAGCCACGACTACCGTCTCATCGTCAACTGCGTCCTTTCCCCCGATACGTTAGCGGGCGCGGGGGATGTTCTCGATTTTTGTATGGAACATCAAATCACTGTCTCTTTTTCGCCCCAAGCGGTGGACGATTGGCCGCATTATGGGTTGCTGGTTTCGGCTGAATATAAGGCGTTTATAGAGCGATTGATCGCCTTCAAACAGCAGGGCGCGCCGATTGCGGGCAGTCTCGCCTATCTGCGTTCCATCCGTGATTTCACGCCATACGCTTGCTATCCAACCTTGATCCCGCGTGTGATGGCAGATGGCGGCTTGGTTTATCCATGCCGCCCGATTGAGCGGCGCGGCGGTGGAAATGGGGGACGGCCGTCTAATTTACTTGAAGTGGAATCGTGGGATGAGGCGATGGAGTTGGCAACGGCCGTTTACGGTGAGCCGCCGCGCCACTGCTCCAGCTGTTTTCAACAATGCTTTGCCGAGCCATCCCTCATGCAAAGCCGCCCCTTCGCTTGGCTGTCGGAGCAAATACGCTTTTCCTCCAGCCGTGCCGTTGGCCTGATCGATTACGCCCCTGGATAGTTGATGCAGATGACAAAGAATTGGACACTGATTGCACAGATGAACACAGATAAAAAGATCAAAATCAGTGAAATCAGCGTAATCAGTGTCCACTTTCAAAACAAGATCAGACATGGTTCAAAATCAGGAAAATCATCTTTACAATTGCCGCCATACAGGGCGACCCAGCGGGTCGCCCCTACAGGAGACAGAATGGTAGGGGCGACCCGCTGGGTCGCCCAAAAAGTGTAAAGATCAATTTGTCGAGAATGAACCATGCC
>WFSA01000326.1 GCA_015486215.1 Anaerolineae bacterium
AAGGGAGAGGGAGCAAGTTCCCTCCCCCTAAAGGGGGAGGGTTAGGGTGGGGGGGCGATGACGAAACTCCAAAGTTGTTTACGAACCTTCCCTAAGGGAAAACTCGTAAATAACTGTGGCCAAGGTGACAGGCACTTGCCAAGTGCCTGTCACCTGAAAGTCCAAAGTTAAAAACGAACCTTCCCTAAGTAACCCCCTTAGGAGGTGAGGCTTCTCAATAAATAAACATAAAACCCATAACCCCTTTTTTATTTTTCAAGTCAAAGGTACATCATTTTCCATGATGACCATCTCAAATCATTAGGAGAAGAATACATGTTAAAAAAATCAATACCCCTTATGTTCGTATTACTCGCTTCCCTTGTTTTGGTTGCATGTGGCGGCAAAACCGTTGAAGTTACCCGTATTGTAACTGAAACAGAAACCGTCACTGAAACCGCTGAAGGCGAAACCATCGAAGTTGAAGTTACCCGCGTTGTCGTCGAAACTGAAACCGTAACTGAGATTGTCGAAGTTGCACCAGAACCAGAACCAGTAGACCGTAACGGTGGCTGGCTCGACACCATCATCTTTATTGAAGAGCCAAACTCTGATGCTGGTATTGCCCGCCTTGCCGCTGGTGATATTGACATTTATGCCGATGATATTGGCTCACAAGCGGCCGTGCAAGCGATCGCTGACGCTGGCAATATCAACACCCGTACCCAATACGGCCTTTATGATGAAATTTTCTTCAATAATGGCGCGTGTGCTGACGAAACTGTCCTAAACCCCTTCAAAAACCAAAAAATCCGCGAAGCCCTCAACTGGGCAATTGATCGTGACTATGTAGCCGACGAACTATATGGCGGCTTGGCTGTACCAAAAGTCACAACAATCGCCGAAGCTGGCGCAGATCGCGGCAAATTTGCTCCCGAAATTCGTGCGCTAGAAGCGTATTATGCTTACGATTTCGACAAAGCAAAAGATATTGTCACAACAGAAATGGAAGGGATGGGCGCAACAATGGAAGATGGTGTCTGGACGTTTAACGACGAACCGATCAATCTCATCTTCCTCATCCGTATCGAAGATACCCGTCTGGAAATTGGTAACTACGTTGCTAACCAGCTTGAAGAAATGGGATTCGTTGTTGAACGTGTTGAACGCACCTCTGGTGAACTCGGCCCCATCTGGTTTGGCGAACCAACAGAATGTGAATGGAATCTTTATACAGGCGCATGGAGCCAAACAGGCGTTGCCCGCGACAATGGCAGCAACTTCGATTTCTTCTACACCCCCAGCGTACCATGGCTTCCTTGGTCCGTGTTTGAACCAAGCGAAGAGTTCTCCGAATTATCACGCCGCTTGCTCAACAATGACTTCGCCGACACCGAAGAACGTGCCGAACTGTTCCGTCAAATCCTGCCGATGGCCGGCGAATTGTCCACCCGTGTTTGGGTAACCAGCCGCACCACATTAGTTCCATTCAGCGACAAAGTCTCTGCAACAACTGACTTAGCTGGTGGCATAAGCGGTGCCGCCATATGGGCTAAAAATGTTCGCTTTACTGATGAAGTCGGCGGTTCCATGACTATCGCCCTGCCCAGCGTCTTCACCGAACCATGGAACCCAATTGACGGTTCAAACTGGGTGTTTGATATGATGGTGCAGCGTGGTGTCGGCGACCCCGCTTTCTACAGCGATCCCAACACAGGTCTTGCCATCCCCAACCGAGCCGAACGTGCTGAAGTTGTCGTTGAAACAGGTTTCCCAATGGCAAAAACGCTCGATTGGGTTGAACTCTCTACCGCAGATGAAATCGTTGTACCCGATGATGCGTGGGTAGATTGGGATGCCGAGAATCAAGTCTTCCTTACTGCCGCTGATGTCTATACCGAAACCGAAACGGCCGTTGTTAAGAGTACCGTTTACTATCCCGAAGATATGTATGACACCATCAGTTGGCATGATGGTAGCCCCATCAGCACAGCCGATTTCGTTATGAACATGATTCATCTCTTCGACATCGCCGACCCAGTCAGCCCATACTACAATGAAGCCATGGTATCCACTCTGGAACAGTTCCAATCCAGTTTCAAAGGCGTACGTATCGTATCCACCGACCCGCTCATCATCGAAACATACAGCGATGCCCCCTCTCTGGATGCCGAAAACTCCGTCAGCTCATGGTGGCCTCGCTTCGAACAAAGTGATGCCGCATGGCACAACTACGCCATCATGCTTCGCGGAGATGCCAACGGAAAATTCGCATTCACATCCGACAAAGCAGAAACGAACAAACTTGAGCGCATCAATATGCTCTCTGGCCCCTCCCTTGAGATAATGGCCTCAGAACTATTGTCCGCTACAGCAGAAAGCTTCATCCCCTACGCCCCCACATTGGGCGAATACATCACAGCCGAAGAAGCCGTTGCACGTTACGAGAACCTCTCCGAGTTTGCGCGTCGCTATGGTCACTACTATCTTGGCACAGGCCCCTACTTCTTAAAAGGTGTCTTCCCCGTCGAAGGTCAAGCTATCTTATCCCGCTACACACCATATCCCGATGCAGCCAACAGATGGGATCGTTTCGCCGCTCCAGCACTCGCCGAAGTCGAAATAGATGGTGACAGCCGTGTAACCATCGGCCAAGAAGCCATATTCGATGTCTATGTAGATGTCTTTGACGGCCCCTATCCAATGGATGACATTGACAATGTGAGCTACTTGCTATTCGACGCTACTGGCGCACAAGTCGGTGTTGGCAACGCAGAGGCTATTGAAGACGGTCTCTGGTCAATTACTTTAGATACTGATACCACGACTGCTTTAGCAGAAGGATCCAACCGCCTTGAGGTTGTGGTCGTATCTAAGCTGGTTGCCCTCCCAAGTCTAGGCGAATACCAATTCGTTACGGCCCCATAACTCCGTACAACAATCAAGATTCCGATGGAGCAGTGCGAAAACATTGTTCCATCGGAATGTTTATGCAGCTACGGTTTAAGAATTAGTAACTATACAGGTGCTTTAGAAAATAAGTTGACATTGACTTGTCATTCTTGCCTTCATAGGAATAGCACCTGTGTAGTTACAAAAAATCACCTATATACTCTGTGGGTGTAACAACATAAAAAAAGTTGGTAACTACATAAAAAAGAGTGATGAAATGAGCCATGAAGCATTCCCCCTAGACACCGACGCAAGTAACTCCGTCAATGCCTCCGCAAAAAAGGCTAGAACAACAACAATACTTCGTTTACTGCAATATTCAGCACTACGACTGCTCGCCCTGTTTTTCACCGTAGCTGTCGGCGTATATGTCACCGTATTAATTGCCAATATGGGCGGTTATGTAGATGAAATTCGTCGCAGCCAAATACGCGAAGGCGTTACGATGTCCGTTGGCCTTGACCCCGAATTCAGAAAATTACCAGAAGAGACAAGAAACTCAATCATAGAAGAAAAAGTCCGTATCGCAGAAAGAAGATATGGACTCGATAAACCCTTCATCATTCGCAGTTTTACTTACCTCAAAAACGCGCTCACCCTCAACTTAGGATTTTCAGAAAGTATGTCGAGTGACAGCGGTTCACGACTTGTCAAAAATATCATTCTAGAACGGCTACCCTCTACCCTGATCTTATTTGGTTCAGCCAATCTACTTTTGTTTTTCCTCAGCTTATCCTTGGGATTAAGCCTCTCGCGCCATTATGGAAGTTTTTGGGACAAAGTCGTTTTGGCTATGGCTCCATCTTCAGCATCACCAAGTTGGTTCTATGGCCTATTCCTCATTTTACTGTTTGCAGGTCTGTTAGGATGGCTTCCTTTTGGCGGCATGGTGTCTGCACCCCCGCCAGAAAATCCGATCAAATACGGACTCAGCCTGTTGCGCCATATGATTTTGCCAACACTGGCTATGTTAATCAGCTCTATCTTTATGACCATATACAGTTGGCGCACCTTCTTCCTCATTTATTCCAGCGAAGATTATGTTGAAATGGCAAAAGCAAAAGGGTTGACCAACAAAATGATTGAACGACGCTACATCCTGCGCCCTACTTTGCCCAATATCATCACCAATTTTGCACTGATGCTCATCGTACTCTGGACTGGAGCCATCATTTTAGAGACAGTATTCAATTGGCCTGGCATTGGTCAACTTTACTTTAAGGCAATTGGCAGTTTTGACATCCCCGTTATTTTGGCGAACACCGTTGTCTATGCTTACCTTCTCGCCATCACTGTATTTTTACTCGATTTTATTTATGCGTTAGTTGATCCACGCGTACGCGTCGGTGAAGGGAGTCATAACTGATGAATATGCTCGCCAATCATTTACGGCAAATACGCCAATATCCATCGGCCATAGTGGGGCTGATTATTATCAGTTTATCTATTATCGTCGCCATCGCCGTACCAATTTTTATCCCCTACAGTGAAGCTGTTCGCCTATGGCGGGGCGGTGAAGAGATATGGGCAGAAAGTCCGCGCAATGCGTGGCCTATCTGGTATAACTGGATTCGCAGCGAAAAATTACCAGAAACAATTATTTTCAATAGCAGTGAGGGAGATGGGGAACTTACAGAAGAAGCGCTTTCAAAAGACACACATGAAAAACTCTTCATCTACAAATTCGATTATCATTATAATGAATTTCCTCCAGAATTGATCCTTTTTTCTAAATCGGCCTTTAGCGAAAAACAGCCTCATGTTGAAATGACTTGGTATACGCCAGACGGCCGTGAACTACGCGCTGGTTCATTCTCCCCCGGCCATTCCGATTCATTCCGTTTTTCGCAAGATGACCGTCTCCAACGACGGTTAGAACGAGCCACTGGTATAGACGGCATTCTCGCCGAAGAAGCACTCTTTGATGATCCCGAACAAGAAGGGTTACAAGTATTACAAGGAACATATCGACTTGAAATCGCAACCTTACTCTTTGAGCCTGACTCAAACATAGAGACAACATTTGTAAGTTACGGCTTAGTTCAAGGACTTGCCGGCACAGACCATCAGCGGCGCGATTTAATGATTCCCCTTCTATGGGGAACACCAATTGCCATCGCCTTTGGTTTATTCGCCGCCTTAGGAACCACCATCATCACTATGGGAATCGCGGCCATCGGTGTTTGGTACGGCGGCTTGCTTGATGCAATCATTCAACGCATAACAGAGATCAACAGTATCATCCCCCTGCTGCCCATTCTTATTATGGTAGGGACATTCTACTCTCGAAGTATCTGGTTAATGCTGGGATTAGTCATCGTCTTCAGTATTTTCGGTTTAGGCATAAAAAATTACCGTGCCATCTTCTTACAAGTGCGTGAATTGCCCTACATTGACGCGGCCAAAGCATATGGCGCAAGTGATATGCGAATTATATTCCGCTATCTGGTTCCCCGTATTTTACCGATGATCATCCCCCAAATGGTTACTATGGTGCCATCATACGTCTTTTTAGAAGCCTCATTAGCCATATTAGGGCTGGGCGATCCCGTTTTGCCCACATGGGGAAAAATTATTGAAGATGCAAACTCACAAGGGGCATTGTTTAACGGATTCTACTATTGGATTTTAGAGCCAGCCTTCCTATTGATGGTAATTGGGCTTGGTTTTGCGATGGTTGGTTTTGCGCTTGACCGTATTTTCAACCCCAGATTACGGGAGCATTAATAGCATGACAAACAAAACAAATAACAACCTCTTAAAAATACGGAATTTGCGCCTGCATTTTCAAACACACGGTGGAACAGTTCAAGCCGTTGATGGCATAGATTTTGATTTGCCCACTAATCAAGCCACCGTCGTTATCGGCGAATCTGGCTGCGGGAAAAGCTCCTTAGCCAAAGCGATCCTTCGCCTCTTGCCGCGCAATGTGGGCGAGTATGATGGTGAAGTATGGCTAAAGAGTCAAAACATCATGGATTACAGTGACGAAAAATTCCGCAAAGAAGTGCGCTGGAAACGCATCTCTATGGTGCCGCAAGCAGCGATGAATGCACTAAACCCCGTCATGCGTATCGGCGATCAAGTTGCTGAACCCGCCATGATACATCTAGGCATGAATAAAAAGGATGCACTAGCACGGGCATTGCAAATGTTTGAGCAAGTCGGCGTTCCCGCAGATTTTCTGCATCGTTACGCTTTTGAATTAAGCGGTGGAATGCGGCAGCGTGCCGCCTTAGCGATGTCGCTCGTTACCTCGCCTGATTTAGTTATTCTGGATGAGCCGACCTCAGCCCTTGATGTATTGACTCAAGCCAATATCATGAACCTGATGAAGAAGGTTAAAAAAGAGTTGAAAACTAGTTTCATCTTAATCACCCATGATATTGCCACCTCTAGCGAGCTGGCTGATAATGTTGCCGTCATGTATGCGGGACAAATCGTTGAAGTGAGTGATGCCCGTCGTTTTTTCAGCAATCCACTTCACCCATATTCGCAAAAATTAATGGCAAGCGTGCCTCGTCTACGTGAAACCGTTGAGCCTGATTTTATTACGGGGCAGCCGCCCAGCTTGCTAAACCCGCCAACAGGATGTCGTTTTGCAGACCGTTGTGCCGCACGTTTTAATATGTGTGACGAAGAACCACCCACATTTATTCGTGAAGGCAACCGTAAAGTAAAATGTTGGCTGCATAAATAAAAATTGCATGGGGATAAATTAAAATGAATAAAACAAGTGTTGGTATGGAAGATATGCAGCCTTCAAGTAGTGAACCAGTTTTGCAAATTCAGAATTTGCATGTCTGGTATGAACTGAAACGATTTGGCTTTAGTCACGCGGGGTATGTACGCGCAGTGGATGACGTTTCCTTTGATCTAAAACAGGGGGAAGCGATGGCCTGCGTAGGCGAGAGCGGCTGCGGAAAGTCCAGCCTGATGAAAGCGATTTTAGGCTTAAATCGTCCAATAAAGGGTGATGTTATTTTTGACGGCACACGGCTTACTGAGACGAAGGGGGAAGCGTTGCGTCAATACCGTGCAAAAATAGGGTATGTACAACAAGACCCGTTCGGAGCGCTGCCGCCATTTATGAATACCCAACGTATTCTTGAAGAGCCGTTAATCATCAACGGCATGAAGGATAAAGAGGAGCGGCTAAAGCGCATTCGTTCGGTATTGACAGAAGTTAAACTAACCCCTGTGGAGGAGATTCTATCCAAATTTCCGCATATGTTGAGCGGCGGGCAACAACAACGTGTTGTGATCGCACGGGCGATGGTTATGGAGCCGAAGTTATTGGTGGCTGATGAGCCAGTGTCTATGCTTGATGCTTCTGTCCGTGTGGAAATTCTGCGTTTGTTGCGGACGATGCAGGAAAAGCGAAATTTGGCGGTTATTTATATCACACATGATCTTTCGACGGTGCGCTATTTCTCGGAATATATTTTTGTGATGTATGCTGGTGAGATTATTGAGTTTGCGAAGATGGAAGATTTGTTAAACGATCCAAGTCATCCGTATACGCTTGCTCTATTGGAAGCGTCCTCTGATCCTGATGCGAATAATGCGTTGGTAATGCGTGAGATTCCGCAAGGCGAACCGCCTAGTTTGGTGAATCCGCCGAAAGGATGCCGTTTCCATCCGCGCTGCTCGCAGATTATCAAGGGAGTTTGTGATGAAAAACGGCCGCCTGTCATCACTCTTTCCCCAGACCATCGTGTAAGTTGCTGGCTGTTTGATCAAGATAGAGAAAGCTAATGCTGAAAAATCGGTTGATCGTTATCGGGTTCTTTCTGGCATTGACGGGGGCGGTTTTGCCTTTCCTAACTGTGATGGGCGTATTTGAATCCTCTTTCCCCTTGAATTTCATCGCCTTTATCTCTTCCGTCATCGGTCTTTTTTTAGGCGTTATCGGGACAGCGACCTATGTGGGCGAAGAGCGGCGGCGGGATAAATGGGATAAGTATTAGAGGGGGAGCGAGGTATTGTTTGCAGGTCAAGTTTGCAAACTTGATCTACGGTATTCAAAAAAAGAGGCGGTTCCTATTCAGGAACCGCCTCTTTTTTGATGGGTAAACGGCCGTTTACCACCGCCGTCACCCGCAAACCGCATCATAAATCCCATTCAAATCCTCATCCGAATAGTAATGGATGATTATCTGCCCCCCTCGTCCGCTTTTCTTGATATTGACCTTTGTCGCCAATGATTGCTCCAACTGGGATTGCAGTGCCGCCAATTCAGGTGACAATGCCTTTTTCGGCTTCGGTTTCGGCTTTTCATCCGCCATCAAATGCTTAACCAGCGTTTCCGTTTGGCGGACGCTGAGATTGAGTTTAACAACCTGATTCATGCCGCTTGTCTGCGCTTCGGGAGTGGGGAGCGGCAGTAATGCCCGCGCATGTGCGCCGCTGATAACTCCATCACTGACCGCCTGCTGAATGTTTTTCGGCAATTTGAGCAAGCGCACCAAATTAGCAATCGTTGAACGCCCCTTCCCCATTTTTTTAGCAACTTCCACTTGCGTCAAGCCAAATGCGCTGATCAACTCCTGATAGGCATACGCCTCTTCCAACGGGTTGAGATCGGCACGCTGCACATTTTCGATGATGGCAAGTTCTAACATCGCCTGCGGGGTCGCCTCTTTAACGATGACGGGAATTGTTTTGAGTTTTGCTAATTTGGAGGCACGCCATCGCCGCTCGCCAGCGATGAGAATGAGCTTGCCGTTCTGCTCTGTGACGATGAGCGGCTGGATGAGGCCGTGTTCCTTGATAGAAGCGGATAGTTCAGCCAGCTTCTCGTGATCCATCACTGTGCGCGGTTGATGGGGGTTGGGGGTGATTGATCTAGGGGGAACATTGCGAATACCAACGGCCGTTTCCCCCTCCGCCTGCTGTGGAATCAATGCCCCTAATCCGCGTCCTAACCCTCGTTTTTTTGCCATATCTTTAATTGAAAATGGATAATGGATAATGGATAACACCCATTATCAATTATCCATTATTCATTATCAATTATTTAATCGCTGTAGCCATCGCTGAAAATATCAATCATCAATTTTGCATCACCGAGCGGATATAGGATGGGACAAGTGCAGCCATTATCCACATACTCACGCACCTTCGCTTTGACCTCAGCAGGCGAACCGCTGGCGGTAGCCATCTGCACCACCTCGTCAGGGACAAGGTGCATCGCGTCACGAATTTGATCATCAGTGGCCGGCCATGAGAGAACTTTATGAATCTCATCCAATAAATCTTGGCTGACACCGCTTGCTTTCATCAAATGCGGTTGTTGGCCGAGATATTGGGTCATCATAAAGCGAGCTTTGTCTAACGCTTTGGCACGGTCGTGATCAACGGAGCAAATCATCAATTGAGGACGATCAATGTCATCAATAGAACGGCCAGATTTCTTTGCGCCGCGTTCCAGCGCATCCATCGCTCGCAAATTGTAATCGGGATGGACAAGGTAGTTGAGGCAGGCACCGTCGGCGACTTCGCCCGTCATTTCCATCATTTTCATGCCTGTCGCTCCGATATAGATGGGGACGTTGCGGGCTTCTTTACGGCCGTGAACCACATCCAACTGCACGCCGTCCAAATAATGGAACTCGCTATGATGGGTGACATTTTCTAAGCGGAGCAATTTCCGCAACACTTCTACCGTGTCACGCATAGCCGAAAGCGGTTTACGTCGGTTGATGCCGACTTTGCTCGCCAACGGATCCCACCACGCGCCAATGCCGCAAATGATGCGATCTTGGGCGAGGTCATCAAGAGTCAAAAAAGTGGCGGCCAACAAGCCGATATTACGTGTCCAGTTATTTGTCACGCCACTGGCAACTTTAATTTTTGTCGTTGTGGCGGCAAAAGCGGCCATTGGCACGATTGCATCCCGTACAAGGCGGCTTTCGGCCTGCCAAACGGCTTCAAACCCTTTTTCTTCAGCATACTGAACAAGTTCGATACCTTCTTGCAAAGAATGGGCATCTTGTAAATATAGTGCTACGCGGTCTTGGGACATAGAAATCTCCTTATCAGCAATGGACAATGAACAACCTAACCATTCATTATGCATTATTCATTGTTCATTATTCATTGTTAATTGTCCATACCGTTGCCAATCTGACTCGGTGTCTAAGTCGAATTGAAGGTTGGCAATTTGGACGGTTTTTATGGCAAAGTTAAGTCGGTTTGCCTCTTCTGTATGTCGTTGATAGCTGCCCTTGCCATATTGAAAATGGAAGGGGGTGGATAGGGGGAGGAGCATGGCGTTTGTGCCTGTTCCTTCTTCATTGCTGGATAAGACGACGGTTGATAAACTGCCGTTTCCATTCGCCATTTTATCATATCTTGCTGCTTTCAGTAATTGTTGAATATCGGCCGATTGGACGAAGGGCAAGTCGGCGGGCAAAATAAGGGCGGCGGCGGCATGATGCGCTTTTGCGTGGGTGATCGCTTGGGAAACGGCCGTATTGAGGGAAAACGGCCGTTCTTCGGGCAATAATTCACACCCTTTCTCCTTTGCTGTCGCCAACACCCGCTCATCATCACTGATCACCAGCACATGGGCGATGGATTCGACCATCTCTAACGCATCCAGCAAACGGCTGAATGTCGCATGGATCAAATCAGCCCGCTCAGTTGCTGACAAAATATGCGCCAGCCTCTGCTTACTCTCATGCAATCGCTTTACGGGAATAATCGCCCACACCGAACGAGAGCCGTTCTCCATCTCTATCCCTGCACTCTATCTTTTTATTAAACTGATGGCGAACTCTAGGACTTCTTGCGCCACGCTTACCCGATTTTCGCTACTCTGCATCAAGGTGTTAGTCGCATGGGCGGGCATATCGGCCGTAAATGGCATTTCATCGCTGCTGTCGTAGACAAAACCGTCGATAAGATCGCCGTAATGGTTGGCAACGGCCGTTGCCGACACTTCCATCCCCCAATCAGCCATCATTTTGCCCAACGGCCCCTTCACCGCTTCGCCGCCAATGATCGGCGAGACAGCGACCACAGCGCGAGGCAAATCTTCCACCATCGCCCGAGCGGGATACATATTCAAAATCGGGTCAATGCTAACAAACGGGTTAGACGGGGCGATGAGTACGATGTCTGCATTTTGCAACGCTTGGGCGGCAGTGGGGGATAAACGGCCGTCTTCGGGCAACAGCACATTTTTCACCACAGGTTTCCATGATTTGCGTACAAACCACTCCTGAAATGGTAATATATCCCCCTTCTTCGTCTCAATATTCGTCGGCACAGGGTCATCACTCATGGGAATCAGTGCAGGCTTAAACTTAAACGCCGCTCTAAAATGGCGCGTCACCTGCGACAACGTGCCGCCAACACTCATAATATAGGTGCGGGTTAGATGAGTCGCCAAATCTTTATCGCCCAACTTGAACCAAGCAGGCCCATTGACAGTCGAGAGCGTCTCCAGCATATTCCACGTCTCGCCCGCACGTCCCCATCCCGTTTCTGTATTAGCAACGCCGCCCAATGTATACATCACCGTATCCAAATCGGGGCTGATATACAATCCCGCATGTTGAAAATCATCCCCTGTATTGACGATGATGCTCAACTGCTCTGGCGGCACAATCCGTGCCAACCCTTCGGCCAATTTTGCCCCGCCGACTCCACCCGCCAAACAAACGATCTTATACTCAGTGTCCATTTATTTCTCCATTAACAGCGTTCCCATTCAACAAAATCTCCTTAGGAAAAGGTTCAGGTGACAGGCACTCGGTAAATGCCAGTCCCCTCAACCCTAATTATCGTGCCGAGCCTGCCCTCCGTCTACACAGGGGCAGACTCTCTCATGCAAAAGGAAAAACTTAACCCGCTTGAATAAATAAGGATAACTCTACTCTAAATTAGGAGATGGAGATGGAACGAAGGGGTATAGAAATGCCTCTAGCTCTATAGTTGCACTCCATTTTTCAAGACATAGCTGGCGGCAGCTTCGGCCATAATGGCAACGCCATTGACCATGGCGCGTTCGTCAAAATTAAATTTAGGGTGGTGATGGGGATAGGTGAATCCTAATTCATCGTTTCCTGCACCAACAAAGAAATAACAGCCGGGTATCTCTTCTAACATATACCCCATATCTTCAGAGGCCATTGTGCGTTTAGGCGAAATATGCCCTTCACCCATGACTTTGTTGATGGCATCACGGACAACGGCCGTTGGACCAGGAGCATTCACCACTGGAGCCACAATAACAACCGTCTCCATCGTCGTTTTGCAATTGAACGAAATCGCCATATGGTGCGCCATCTCCAAAATACGACGATAAATTTTACGGTGCAATTTATTGTTATAACTACGCACCGTCCCTTTCAAAACAGCCCGTTCGGGAATGACATTAAATGTTGTCCCCGCATCAAATTGGCCTATAGAAACGACAACGCTATCTTGCGGATCAACATTGCGGCTGACAATGCTGTGTAGTGCAGTGACAATATGCGCCGCCGCCAAAATTGGATCGGTTGACATATGCGGCGCAGCCCCATGTCCACCGCGCCCTTCCACCGTCAATGTAAACACACTCGACGAAGACATAATAGGCCCTTCAACCACACGAGTGCTACCATACGGTTCAGGTGTCCATAAGTGCATTGCTAAGGCTGCGTCTGGTTTAGGATTGTCCAATACGCCATCGGCAATCATGGCAAATGCGCCGCCCAGCCCTTCTTCAGCTGGTTGAAACACAAATTTCAATGTTCCTTCCATCTGATCTTGATAAGGAGCCAGCATTTTAGCGAGAGCTAATCCCATCGACGTATGCCCATCATGGCCGCAAGCGTGCATCACGCCAGGTGTTGTTGAAATATATTCATGATCGCTCTCTTCGGTGACTGGCAGTGCATCCATATCAAAACGAAGAAGGATTGTAGGGCCGGGTCTATCGCCGCCCATCAGCCCGACAACCCCCGTTTTGGCAACACCTGTCTGGACTTCCAAGCCCAATGTTGTCAGTTTTTCAGCAACAATACGGGAAGTACGCTTTTCGTGGAAACCAAGTTCTGGGTGTATATGGAAATCCCGTCGTACCGCGACCAACTCATCGAACATTTCACCTGCTTGTTGCTTAAAATCTATTGTTGATGTCATATTTATTGTATAAATGCCAAGAAACGACCGCTACCCTTTCCAAACAGTTAGAAGGGATGGCGAGCATGCCCATTGTATAATTATTATTTGGTATGGCTCACTTATAATAAAACGATCGTATCTTCTCAGTATTCTGGGGAGACTTGACAAATTTTCCTAATGATACTCGTGTAAAATAAAGTGCTGATGAAATTTGTCAAGTCTTGTCCACGATTTATTGAGAAGATACAAATGATCTTTACAATTCTTGGGTAATCCAACGAGCTGCCCCTACAATTATCTCTGACAGGGGGTAACTCTATAAACCGCCAATACGACACAGATTGTAAAGATGGTGTACTAAATTCTGAATCATACCTGTTATTTTATGTATGGGGCGATTATAACAAACTTAATCTTACTCTGACACCTTTATTTTCAATTGGCATGTATCCGCTTGAGATAAGTTCAAGCAGAATGGCATTTAGTACAGATTAAAGGGCAGTTCTCTGCGATAGATCATAAAACCATCCCATTATCATTGTAACTATAAAAATAGAAGATTTGAGGTAGACTTGGAGCGACTTCTCAATATTTCGGGGTGACTACAACGGATGAAAGAAATAAGCGGATGGTGCAGTCGAGAAAATACCCGTTCATTTTCATAATCCGCTGTAGTCATACTAAAAACAAAATGATTTCCCCGCTTTTTTGAGAAGATACGACTTAGAGTCTACGAGCATCTTGTCATAGAATAAAGAACGATCCGCAGTATCTTCTCAAAAAGTTGAGGGCATGAGTATAACGGATTGAGAAAAGAATAGATTTACCCGACTGACGCAATTTATTCCTTCCTTAATTTGTTGTACTCACCCCGAAATATTGAGAAGATACGATCCGCAGATCATGCAGATGAACACAGATTTTTAAGTTTCAATCAACATAATCTACAAATATCTAATGACAGGTTATTCGTACACCTGTAGATTTAAAGAAGCTGCAAACATTCTCATAAGTAAAAACGAAACTATTCAAGAACATGTGCATCTAACGTGATGACATTATTCATAAACGGAGAACATACATATGGGCATTTTTGATATTTTTAAGAAAAAAAAGAAAAATTACGATACTGTATTCAATGCAACAGACGATAATTTTACAACACAGGTCATCCAACGATCATACAAAACATTAGTTATGGTTGATTTTTGGGCAGAATGGTGCGGTCCGTGCCGTATGTTAGGGCCAATTTTAGAAAGAATGGCTGATAAACCAGATGCCCTTTTTCAATTAGCAAAATTAGACACCGAAAGCAATCGTAAGATGGCTTCACGCTATCAAATACGGAGCATTCCGGCTGTAAAATTTTTCCGTAATGGGCAAGTTGTCGGCGAATTCGTCGGTGTGCAGATGGAGCGGAATATCAATCGCTTTATCGCCGAAGTTTTAGAGGACGACCCGCCCAAGCCGAGCTTAAAGATAAGCGACAGCCCCGCCAAACGGCTGCAACAAGCGCAACGGTATTTATACAAAGGAAAAGGATTCCAAACAGCCGTAACGCTGACTGATTTTCCAGAGAGTGAACAGTTAGAAACGGCTGTTTCCCTCCAACCTCTCGCCCGCTTTCTCTGGGATATGGAAGATGGAGACGCGTACAGCAACATAGAAGCGTTAGATAACGCTTACGATCGAGTCGTCACCGCCATGAACACGCAAGCGCATAAAAACGCGCTGGAAAGTTTGCGCGGAGCAACCACACTCGGCAGCGAAGAGGATCAGACACGGACAGAAAATGTCATCACTTCATTAGAGGCGTTTATTGCCCAGAAAAAGCAGGGTATTAAGGGGAAATGAGACACAGGTTATCAGGATAAACGCAGATAAACTGGAAAAGAATGATCCGCAGATTAACATCTGCAAAATCTGCGGCCAATTCCTATTTTTACAACAACATCTGTCGAATGGGGGCAAAGGTCTGACGGTGAGTGGGGCAAGCACCGTGCTGGGCGATGGCATCACGGTGCATCTGTGTGCCATACCCTTTGTGCTGGGCAAAACCATACGCTGTATACAATCTATCCATCTCCACCATCAACCGATCACGGGTGACTTTGGCGATGATGGAGGCGGCGGCAATGCTCAAGCTTTTGCCGTCACCACGAATGATGGATTGTTGGGGGGTATTGAGGGATGGAAGGCGAATACGGCCGTCTATCAATAAATAATCAGGCGGCGGATCGAGATGGGAAACGGCCGTGACCATCGCCCGCTTTGTCGCTTGGATAATCCCAAGCGCATCCACCACAGCAGCCGATTCCACCCCTACACCAATCGCAACTGCATATTGGCTGATAAGATCATAGAAGATGTCACGCTTTTTGGGGGAAAGTTGTTTGGAATCGTTGACGGCCGTCAACATCCCCATCACCCGCGCATCGTGCAAAGGCAGTAAAACAGCAGCCGCCACAACCGGCCCCGCCAACGCCCCCCGCCCCGCCTCATCAATACCCGCAATATGCGTATGATGAGTAGAAACGGCCGTTTCCCACTCTAAATCAGCCATGATACAAGGTGCATGTGTACAGGTCTGCATATATGCAAGTGTGCAAGTAGTAGATTTTGCACACTTACACACTTGCCAACTTACTACTCATACTCCCCGCGCTTCCCTTTCTGCCGAATCCCCCATACCTCAACAAACATATTGTATGAATCTTGCAACGGATTGATGCGGCTGTTGGGGCGATAATGCCAATTGATCGGCACTTCCACAATTTTTTGGCCTAACTGTTGCGCGATATAAAGCATCTCTACATCAAACGCCCAGCCGTCAATCGTTTGCCGCTCCAAAATCTCCCGCATACGCTCACGATGGAAGCATTTAAAGCCCGCCTGCGTATCTTGAAAGCCAGGAACAGCCAACACGCGCACGATCAGATTGAACACACGCCCCATAAAATGACGGTACAACGGCTCATCAAATCGCTTTGCCCCCTCCACTTCGCGGCTGCCAATAGCGACATCATACGGTTCGATCTGCGGCGGCAAAAATTTAGCCGCCTCTGTGATCGGCATGGACAAATCGGCATCGGCAATCAAGAGATACTCGCCCTTACCAGCCATCATCCCCGCACGCACCGCCGCCCCTTTGCCCTGTATCGGCTCATCTAACACCCGAATATACGGTTTTTCAGATGCCAATTCATCCGCAATCTGGCGCGTCCGATCTTGACTATTGTTATTCACAATAATCACTTCAACATCATACGGTTGCGCCTCAATGAAATGCACCACCTGCGGCAATGTGCGCGGCAAACGATCTTCTTCATTATATGCAGGAATAATCAGGCTCAAATAGGGGGATTTCGTGTCCATATTAATAAACAGAGGATGAGGGTCAGAATATAGAGATAGAGAATTACACACTCTCTATCTCTATCTCTGCACTCTACCCTTTCTTAATAATGACTTCTACAATCGGGCGACGGCCGGTTTCTGCATAAAAGTAACGATGCAACGCTTGTTCAACACGGTTTCGCAACGGTTTTGAATTATTAGCGAATTTCGCGGCCACATGTTCGGCCGTTTGCCGCACTCCATCCAATAATTTATCCTCTTTCTGCACATCAATAAATCCGCGTGAAATCAAATCTGGTTTACCGAGCAATTTCCCTTGCCCATTCACTGTCATCACAACGCAGAAAATGCCATTCTCAGACAATTTTTCGCGGTCACGCACAATCGGCCACCCAATATCGCCTACGCTGTCTCCATCAATAAAAATGTATCCGCCAGGCATCCGATCCAAAACGGTAACGCTCTGCTCATCCAACAATAACGGGGTTCCGTTTTCAACAACGATGATATTCTCTTCTGGAATACCCATCTCGGCTGCCAATACGGCATGTTGGGTCAGGTGGCGCAATTCACCATGGATCGGCACCATAAATTTAGGCTTCACCAATTGGATCATCAATTTCATCTCTTCTTGGCTGGCGTGTCCAGAAACATGCACACGAGCGATGTTTTCGTAAACCACATGTGCGCCACGCTGCAGTAGACGGTTGACTACACGATACACCATCTCCTCATTGCCGGGAATGGCATGAGCAGAAAAGATAACCGTATCCCCTTCTTGTATTCTTAGCTGGCGATGGCGGCCTTGTGCCAAACGGCTCATCACCGCTGACGGTTCGCCTTGTGTCCCCGTCGCCATGATGACAAGTTCATTGGCAGAGAGATGCTTTGCCTGTTCGATGTCGATCAGCAGCTCTTCCTCAATGTCCAAATAGCCTAGACGACGTGCCATTTTGACATTATCGCGCATGGAACGGCCGGTGACGGCTAACCGACGGCCGTGTTTCACCGCCAAATCAGCCACGATTTGAATACGAGAGATGAGGGAAGCGAAAGTGGCGACAATGATGCGGCCAGCCGCATTTGAGAACGCATCATCGAGCGCATCCACAACTATCGCTTCTGTCGGTGTCCATCCCGGCCGATCAGCGTTGGTGCTATCAGCTAACAAGCACAACACCCCACGCCCAGCGAATTCAGCAATTTTTGTGAAGTCGGGCGGCCAACCGTCGGCTGGGGTGTAATCAAATTTATAATCACCCGTATGCACAATCAAGCCAACGGGGGTGGTGATACCAAAGCCAACACAATCGGGAATGCTATGCGTCACATGAAATGGTTCAATAGTAAAATGCGTACCGACAGTGAAGGTATCCCCTGCCTGAATTTCAATCACTTCACTATCCTTTGCGCGGCTGTTGCGCCGTAGTTTTACTTTAATTAACCCAGCGGTCAACGGGGTGGCGTAGATGGGCGCGTTCACATACTCCATCAAATGGGGCAAACCGCCGACATGATCCTCGTGACCATGCGTGACAAGAACGGCCGTTACCTTATCCAACTTATCCATTATATATTTGAAATCGGGGATGATAAGGTCTACCCCCAACATATCGCTCTGCGGAAACATGATGCCCGCGTCGATGATAATTATTTCATTTTTATACTCAATGACGGTCATGTTTTTACCAATCTCGCCTAAGCCGCCCAGCGGCACTATTTTTAATTTCGATGTCATTATTACTTATTTATTACTCCGTAAAAGAAAAAAGTACAACCCATTTGGAAATAAACGTATCTTCTCAATAAATCGTGGACAAGATTTGACAAATTTCATCAGCGCTTTATTTTACACGAGTATCATTAGGAAAATTTGTCAAGTCTCCCCAGAATACTAAGAGGATACAAATAAACGGATAAAATCAGTTAAGATAGTTCCATTCATCTATTTCTTCCATCTGCTGTACTCAATATATGTTTATGTTTGAGCGAAAACGAGAGTGTAGACTCGTCGCTTCGCGTTATATAGGAATGGTAACCACTCCCTCATACTGCATAGCAAAACCTCCACAGCATATTTATTTACTCAGCAAAGCTGAAAGGGATTTTCGATGAAAAACGCATACTACTTTAAGGTGTGCTATTAGTAACTTCTCAAAAAGTTGGGGGCAGGATTACAGCTAATTAGGAAAGGAACGAATCTACTCGGCTGACGTAATTTGTTTCTTTCTTAGTTGGTTGTAATTACCCCGAAATACTGAGAAGATACTGCTATTATTCTAAATTGTTATGTGAAAATATAGTATGTCGTTTAGTAACTACTCAGCCATTGTCCAGGTTAACCACAAAAACACGAAGAACACGAAGTTTTTTAAGATTTTCTTTGTGATCTTTGTTTCTTTGTGGTGAAATAATTGATAGGCTGAGTGGTTACGTCGTTTAGAAAATTCGTACATCTACACTATCTAATGATAAGCCAAGCGACAATGAGTGCGGCGATGAGAAGAGGCATCAACACAGCTATTATTCCCGCTTTTGTTTTCAAAAATGGGACTGCTTTAGGTGCAGGACGACGGACAACGGCCGTTTTTCGTCCATTATAATAAATCACCGCCGCCGAGATATTATCCAATCCGCCCCGCTCATTCGCCAAATCGATCAAAAGACGGGCCGCCTTTTCTGGTCTGTATTTTGAAAGCGTATCAGCCAATTCAGCATCCTTTACATGACGAGTCAAGCCATCAGAACAGAGTAGCAACATATCCCCCCGCTCCATTGGTTGATGAAAAATATCAATTTGCGGTGTTTTTTCCGATCCCAAGCTAAACAGAATTACATTTTTACGAGGATGATTTTCCGCTTGTTCTTCGGTAATCGCGCCCTCTTCTACCAATCTGGCAACTAAGCTGTGATCCTTTGTAACTTGGCGAAACACGCCTTTACGCCAATGGTAACAACGGCTGTCACCCACATTGACAATATATGCTTCGCCCTCTTGAATAGCAGCCGCGACCATCGTCGTTGCCATGCGACGGTTCCCATTTTGGGTCACATAGCGACGCAAATCGCTATTTGCCGACTGCATCGCATCACGCAATCGCTCACCCAAATTCTTCTTGAATGGGTTATTGACATAATAATCAATCGTGTAGCTGCAAGCCAACTCGCTCGCCACTTCGCCAGCATCAGCACCGCCCACGCCATCGGCAACAATAAAAAGCCAACCGTGATCGGCTTCTTTTGCCGCATTTTGCGGTTCGCAACTACTAATAAAATCTTCGTTATGATCACGCACCTGCCCTTGATCCGTGTAAAGCGAAGCATCAACCAGCTTATTTTTAGTCATAAGGGTGATAGTATACAGAAATTGCCGTCATGGCAAGAAATATACGGGAAGAATAAGGTTTCGGCGGGTAAACGGTGGATTAAAGGGGCGTGGCTTCTCCATACATTTATCAATTCGATTATGGCCATGGTTCAAAAAACTAATAATCTGCTTTACAGTATAGTATTGCATAACTTAACGTAAAAATGGAACGCGGATAGCTTCGCACGTGGATTTAACGGATGGACGCGGATAAAGAAAAAGAAAAACTGCGTTTATCCGTTAAATCTGCCCCATCCGCGTCCCATTATTTTATAAAACTGTAACGATGATTTGTCCTGTTTTGAACCATGCCTGATTATGCAATAAGTAAATAAATGATGTAAAAGAAAATTATAATCCCGATAGCCATCAATAAATAAATGACGTATGCGAGAGTTTTCGCCTCTTGTAATCGTTTGGCTGTTTTAGCGTCCACAACGGCCGTTTCTTTTTCAACTTTTATCTCTTCTTCGTCCGCCTCTGCCGCTTTCTCTTCCATTCGGCTGGCGGGATCGGTAACGGCCGTTTCCTCAATTTCCTCACCGGCATCTTCTTCCAACAAGCCCGCAAAATCAATCTCATCCACAGTGACGGACGGATCGGAATCAGCCTCAACAGCCGCCGCCAACCAATCATCCATATCGGCCTCTGCACCGTCCAACTCTAAGGGAATATCTTCAAGCGGGGCATCCAATGCGGCTTCCAACGCCGCCATATCATCGGATTCTGCGGCAACGGTTGCCGCATAATACTCATTCGCCAACTCATGATCAGGATCAAGCATAAGCGTTTTTTTCAAATATGTCTGCTGCTTTTCCTCTGAATCGACTAATTGGCTGAGCAAGAACCACGCATTCGAGTCGTTTGGGTCTTCTTGCAAAGATTCTGCCAGCAGATATTGCGCTGTTTTATCTTGACCTGCTCGTGAGGCAATTACTGCTTGTTGAAATTTCTCATTCATATAAGTTCATCCCTTATTCAATTATCAATTGCCAAATAACAAATAACAATCTACAAGTTTATGTCAAATATAACGATAAATAATAGCACGGTTTCAACCAAAGCACGAACCACCGCCACTTTTACATTAAAAGCGGACTAATCTCGTCAAAGATAGGGCAATAATGTCCTTTATGACTCTCAAAAACGGCCGTTTTCTCCGCCAGCACAGGCAATCCCAATTCACTCAACAACTGTATCAAACGGCAGATGGACAACCCCATCACGCCCGTAAAACAGCCTTCTATCTTTTCCACTGGGGCAAAGACGGGATGCTGGATAGCGTAAGCCCCCGCTTTATCCATCGGATCGCCAGTGGCAATATACGCCTCAAGTTCATCGTCGTTATAGTGACGCAAGGTGACAACGGCCGTGTGGGTGTCCACAATCTCCCTGCCCGTTCGCCCATCTACAATAGATACGCCGCTGCTTACCTGATGGGTTCGCCCGCGCAAGCGACGTAGCATACGCCCAGCATCAACCGCATCAGCGGGCTTGCCCAGCAATTCCCCGTCAATGGCAACATTCGTATCCGCACCGATAATCAGCGATAAAGGGGCGGTGGAACGGATAACGGCCGTTTTCAACTGTGCCGTTTTCCACGCATCTACAGTCGGATCAGGGTCAAAAACGGCCGTTTCATCCGCATCCGCCGCCACCACCCGAAAAGTATACCCCAACAATCCCAACAACTGTCTCCGTCGCGGCGACTGCGATGCAAGAATCAAATCAACATCCATAATAAGCTCCAATCCACATTCATAGTCAATTCAAAAATTAAATGATCCATCTTCTATCCGCAGATTACGCCGATTACATAAATAAATTCAGGAAAATCTGCACTGATCGGCGCAATCTGCGGATCATTATTTCTTTGCGTTAATCTATCTATTTTATCTACATTTATCATGAGAATCCTGTACATCTGCATCCCGTCCCCAAAACACAAAAAGGCCGATTCAATCAAGAATCGACCTCTTCATTAACTTACAAATAATACAGCTTACCAAGCAAGCCTTCTCATCAGAAATTATTTAAGCTCAACGACGGCACCAGCAGCTTCCAATTTAGCTTTCGCTTCTTCAGCCGCATCCTTACCGACAGCTTCCAAGACAGTGCCGAGTTCATCAACAACGCCTTTCGCTTCGCGCAAGCCCAAACCAGTGATGGCGCGGACTTCTTTAATAACATTAATTTTCTTCGGTCCCATCTCTTTCAAGACAACATCGAACTCAGTTTGTTCTTCAACCTCTTCTACAGCAGCTCCGCCCATTGCCATCATTGCCATTGGAGCAGCGGCACTAACGCCCCACTTCTCTTCCAACATTTTGGTCAGGTCAGCCGCTTCCATCAATGTTAATTCGCTCAACTCTGCTACTAATTTTTCTAAATCAGCCATTTCTCAGGTATCCTCCAGACTTTTCATAAAAGTCAGTTTAATAATTATTAAAACTATCCAGTCGGCACAGACCGACTTTATAACCGTATCAACAAATTTATCCGCCAATACATCTACTTATATAAATCAGTCTGCCTCTGGGGCATCCTCATTCTTAGCATACGCATCAACCACATTGATAACCTGTCGCACACCGCTTGCCACAACAGAAGCCAAATTACGGGCGGGGCCACTAATAAGACCCACTAATTGACTGCGTACCTCTGGTAATGTCGGTAATGAAGCCAACGCTTTCACGCCGTCAGCCAATAAGATGTCACCATCATAGATGGCACCCTTAATCACCAACTTCTCTTCCTTCTTTGCGTAATCAACCAATGCTTTCGCCAATGGCGGCGCATCACTCATCGCAAACCCAGTTGCAACCTGACCCGTCAATAACTCGTCTGGTATGGGCATATTTGTCTGCTCCATAGCCACGCGCATCAACCGATTCTTTGTTACATAAAATGCACCTTCTGCCTCACGTACTTGGGTACGCAGAGCTTCCATGTCGCTCACGCCTAACCCAGTGTACTCAGTCACAAAAATCGCATTACTTTCATTGATCAACTCAACATATTGAGCTACCAATTCATCCTTACGTGCTTTCGATATAGCCAAACCTACTCACCTCCTACAATAAGATAAAATCTTCCCGCCTGACAGCAAAAAATCCTCATATCAGCCAGATATGAGGATTCGATAATCAGTAATTGACAGACAAATTGCCCACCCTACTCTCAAAACCTCACCTAGGCTGGAATTTAATGCCATAAAATGACATCCAACTGTCTTCGGTAAAGATATATATTCTATAACAAGAATAACTCTTGTATTTTACGTATCTTCTCAGTATTCTGGGAAGACTCGACAAATTTTCCTAATGATACTCGTGTAAAATAAAGTGCTGATGAAATTTGTCAAATCTTATCCACGATTTATTAAGAAGATACATCATATCCTCTATAAAACCAAATAGAAGCTATGCTAACACCTATCTATGACAATGCTTCTGATACATCCATGCGAATGCCAGGCCCCATCGTATTTGCTACCACGATGCGTTTGATATACGTCCCTTTAACGGCCGCTGGGCGGTTTCCACTAACTGAATCAATAATCGCCTGCAAGTTTTCTAATATCTTCTCTTCGCTAAAACTCGCCTTCCCCACAGAAGAGTGGAGATTGCCGCCGCGATCAACACGGTACTCAACACGGCCGGCTTTAGACTCTTGAATCAAACGAGGCAGCTCTTTCGCAGGAGCAACTGTGCCAGCTTTGGGGTTAGGCATCAACCCGCGCGGCCCAAGCACACGTCCTAAACGGCCAGCTTTACCCATCATTTGCGGCACAGCAATTGCCACATCAAAATCAACCCAACCGCCTTGAATCTGCTTAATCACCTCATCATCAGCGATAATGTCAGCACCAGCATCTCTAGCAATCTGAGCGTCCTCGCCTTCAGCAAAGACCAAGACACGCACTGTTTTACCCAAGCCATTCGGCAAAAGCACAACATCACGGACTTGTTGGTCTGCATGACGTGGATCAACACCTAAGCGAAAATGTATTTCAATGGTGGGATCAAAATTTGTTGTTGCCGTCTCTTTAATCAGCTTTACTGCTTCTGCTCGTGAATACAATTTCTCACGGTCGATTTTTTCAGCCGCCGCTTGATATTTACGCCCTCTTTTTGGCATAGTAACTCCTTGTGGTACCAGTGAACGTTGTTAAAACGCTCTCCCACTATTGCGATTTATCCAATCATACAACTATATAATTGTAGATTATCTGATCGCCTATAAAAAATCAGTTAGAAACAAGGATTCCCATACTGCGTGCTGTCCCAGCCACGATTTTCATCGCTGCATCAATATCCAACGCATTCAAATCCTTCATTTTTATTTCAGCAATTTCCCGCACTTGTTGAGATGTCACTGTCCCTACTTTATCTCGGTTAGGAACAGATGACCCTTTTCGCAAACCAGCCGCTTTTTTCAACAAGCCTGATGCAGGCGGGGTTTTTGTGACAAAGCTAAAGCTGCCATCTTGAAAAACCTTCACCTCAACAGGAATAACTTGTCCAATCATATTGGACGTTTTTGCATTATATTCCTTACAAAACTGCATTAGGTTGATGCCGTGCGGCCCTAATGCTGTACCAACGGGCGGTGCTGGGTTTGCCTTGCCGCCCTGAATCTGAATTTTAACAACTGCTTTTACTTTTTTTGACATACCTTACTCCTGGAGTCCAAACGCCTGTCAGGCTCCTCCATTATTTATCAGGATATTATGTTCATTTCTAAAAAGGGAATGTGTACTTTATCTGACGTATCCTACACTTTTTCCACGTGCATGAAGTCTAGTTCAACCGGTGTTTCACGTCCAAAGAAGGAAACCATCACGCGAACCTTTGCTCTTTCGGCATCTATGGCAGCCACTGCACCAATGAAATCAACGAAGGGACCGCTTCCAATCCGTACCTTCTCCCCAATTTGGAAGTCGAACTTAACCTTTGGAGCTTCTGCTTCCATACGGCTCATTATTTTTTCGACTTCTTCGGGACGCAAAGGTGTCGGTGTGTTACCCATGCCGACAAAGCCAGTCACACCGGGCGTATTGCGAACAACGTACCATGATTCTTCTGACAAAACGAGTTGTACAAGAATATAACCAGGGAAAACGCGCTTTTCGACGGTGCGGCGAACGCCGTCTTTAATTTCAATCTCTTCTTCTGTGGGGACGATGACATCAAATATCTCGTCCTGCATCCCCATTGATTCAATACGCTGCTCAATGCTGTGTCGCACTTTATTTTCGTAACCAGAGTAACAATGAACAACGTACCAAGCACGGCCGTCGCTAGGCATCAAGTTATCTCCTAAGAGGGAGCTGCCGCCATTTTCTGGCGCATCCTTGTTATCGAATTCTTGATCTATGCCCATTCTTTTCCGTACCTTATCGTTGTCTCATCTCTCGCAAACAGCGTTACCAACGGCAACCTTTTACAAGTTCAGAAGAATTTAGGAACGAGGATTTATTTAACTACCAAAGTTGTCATTCCCGCCCCCCACCTTCGTGAGGGTAAACTCTTTTAGGCGGGAATCCATGATTTTCCAGACTGTGGATTCCTGTCTTCGCAGAGCTTGCCCTCATGAAGATGGGGAAATGACAGATGGAAATTTCTGGTTTTATTAAATCCTCATTCCTTAAATTATACTTTTCAACAGCAATTGTAAACTGCTGGAAAACATAGCATCAAATGCCCATAAGAACAGAGCAAAAACGGCCGTTACTCCCAAAACAATCCACATCAATCGTGCTGCTTCCTTACGAGTAGGCCACGTCACCTTCCGCAACTCTCCACGAGTTGAAGAGAAGTATTTAGAGATAGCATTTGACTGCTCCACTCTTTTTGCCGCTACTCTTTTCTTTTTTTTATCGTTACTCTTTTTTTCGTCTGCCACAATCCTCTTCCTTTGTCATTACATAGTCCATAAGGCCATTTCTAAATTTAAATCACCCAAAATTTTGATTATCATTCCCGCGTAGGTGGGAATCCACTCTTCGAAAACATATGGATTCCCGTCTTCACGGGAATGACAAACGTGTAATTATTTTTCTTGAATGGCTTAATTACAAACTAACCTCCAAACCGATATCAGCAACAGCCGCAACGGTTTGGAGATTCGTAATCAGAGGTCGGTAACCGCATGAAATCAATGACCTTACTATAAAAACAGGGAGTGCAGGACTCGAACCTGCAACCTACGGTTTTGGAGACCGTCGCTCTGCCAATTGAGCTAACCCCCTTAATGGGCGATTATTTAACCGCCGCTATCGTGTTTCCTTATGGATACGATGTGTTTGGCAACGTGAGCAATATTTGTTCAATTCCAAACGTGTGGGATTATTACGCCGATTTTTTTCGGAAATATAATTGCGCTCTTTGCATTCAGTGCAAGCCAAAATAATATGGTTGCGTACAGATTTTTTCGCCATAATCTACCTTAGTCTATGTTATCCACAGATATGCTATCTGTGGATAACATATTTTCACTTTCTTACTTTATGATCTCGGTGATAACACCAGCACCGACTGTCAAACCACCTTCGCGGATAGCAAAGCGGCTACCGTTTTCTAATGCAACCGGCATGATTAACTCAACCTGCAAGTTCACGCTGTCGCCAGGCATAACCATTTCAATACCTTCTGGTA
>WFSA01000327.1 GCA_015486215.1 Anaerolineae bacterium
CTTATCAGACAGGTGTTAAACTAACGAAAAAAGCGATGGAGGAGTTAGAAAAACGATTGGAACGCTTGCCTGGTTTAGAGAAGTGGTTTGTTCTCATCCGTCCTCTCTCCACCTGACTAATTGGATCATTATTTTTCTGGGACTCCCTAAACAGCAACAAAAAATACTTATACACTATTTAGTTTGATAGAGCAATTTTACACTGGATAAATTTAATATGTTTAAAATTCAGTTGAGTGATTCAGTGATCGTCTGCTCCATTATTTTATTTTGCACAGCATATTGTGTATGATTGCTGTTATACTACAAAGATGTGTATAGAATTGGGCATACACAACTTTGAGAACTGTATGACGTATAGAGATGTGAGTAACTTCTCAAAAAGCTGGGGGCATGATTACAGCTAATTAGGAAAGGAATGAATCTATTCGACTGACGTAATTTGTTCCTCTCTTAATTGGGTGTAATCACTCCGAAGTACTCAGAAGATACAGATGTGATATGAAAAAACCTAATGAGGATAAAATAATGGCAATTGAACAGAAAACGGTAGGGGTAGGACGCGCGATATGGCAGCAGATACGTTTGGTGATGCGTTTGATGAAGGATAAACGGGTTTCTATATTTTTGAAGGCGTTGCCTGTTGCTGTTGTAGGGTATGTGCTGATGCCTTTTGACCTTTCCCCAGATATGATACCTGTTTTTGGGCAGTTGGATGATGTCGGCATTTTTTTTGTAGGGATGAAAATGTTTACGGATATGGTACCTGCTGCTGTGCTTCAAGAGCATTTAGCCGCTATCCGTGCGGCGGATGGGTATGGATCTTTGGATGATGCGGTGGACGGGGATGCTCCGCTTGTTATTGATGGTGAGATTATTGAAGAGAAGTCGCCAGAGGATATTGAATAGATAAAAGAGACGCTTCAGCGAAGCGTCTCTACATATGTTGATTTGATTTGGGCACCCTGTTTTGGTGTTTTTTTGTATCTTCTCAATAAATCGTGGACAAGACTTGACAAATTTCATCAGCACTTTATTTTACACGAGTATCATTAGGAAAATTTGTCAAGTCTCCCCCGAATACTGAGAAGATGCTCTTTTTTTGTATTAGACCAATCCACCCATTTCTAACAGGATGTCGCCAAGCCAATAATACATGATGGCTGGGAAAATAATGCAACAGCAACAGAGAAGGAACAACACGGCCGTTATTCCCAACACCATATTCCGCTTTTTATTCTTATCCTGTGGCGGCGGGCTTAAGTTTTCAGTCGGGGCGACATATGGCAGTTCTGGCATTGCATTCTCCGTACTCTCTTCATGATCATAATCGGGGACAGGGTGCATCGGCAAGGGTAACTTTCCGTCTGTCTGCGGCAATGGCGGGGCGAAAAGATCGCCATCTGTATCTGGTTTTGTATCTCTATTATTTATTGCATCCATACCATTATCTTCTCCTGTCATCTGCATCATGGTTACGGCCGATTCGTCATTATCAGCAAGGTCATACCGCAATTTGACCGTACTGCCCAATAAAATCGTTTGCCCATTTTTTAATACCATCGGTTCTGATTCCAGCCGCATCCCATCAATATGCGTGCTGTTTGTACTTTTCATATCCTCGATTTTATATCCGCCAACGGCCGTTTGTGTTAACCGTGCATGATAACGTGAAACTTCAGGATCGCTTAAGACGACATCAGACATGGGGTCTCGCCCAATAGTGAGTGATGGAGCGTTGAGTGGATACAGTTTGCCTTTATCGGGGCCTTCTTCAACGGTAAGTTGATATTTGAACGTAGACATAAATTTTCCTTGTGTGGGATTGCTAGTAATCGGTCATAGTTTTATAGAGTATTGAGGTATCTTCTCAATAAATCGTGGACAAGACTTGACAAATTTCATCAGCACTTTATTTTACACGAGTACCATTAAGAAAATTTATCAAGTCTCCCCAGAATACTGAGAAGATACGTATTGAGCAAAAAATAACGCAATCAACATATTACTGCTCTAAATGACCTGTTATAATCGTCGATTGATTACTATATGAATTTTACTCGATCCCTGTTTGATTTTGCAAACTGTTTGACGTGAACATCATGTATACACTGTGCCAAATCTGTACGACAGCCCATCAATTATCGGCAAAAGTAAGCAATAATTTCCCCTGTATATCCCCATCTTGTAACCGCTGTAACGCTGTTTTTGCCTCTGCCAGAGGAATGGTTGAGTCAATGACGGGATGAAGGCGGCCGTTAAACAGCATCCCCATCACCTTGACATAATCGGCCCGTGTTCCCATCGTGCTACCGATAATACTCAACTGTTTGCCAAAAATATACCGATTATCAACCATAAACGTCGCCCCGCTGCTATTGCCTACAGTGAGCAAGCGTCCCCCCTTCTTCAATGCCCGTAACGACATCCCATACGTGGCCGCACCGACATTATCAATCACAATATCAACCCCCTGCCGTGCCGTTGCCTTAAAAATTACATTGCCCCACCGCTTTTCGCCCCGATTGATGGTAATATCCGCGCCTAATGCGCGTGCCAAAGAGCATTTTTCACTATTTGAGCCGACGACATAGATCGTGCCTGCTCCTGCCAGCTTTGCAATTTGAATGGATGCACTGTTCACACCGCCCCCTGCCCCCACAACGAGCACTGTTTCGCCCGCTTGCAAGCCGCCTCGTTTGATCAACGAGTGCCACGCGGTCACATAGACGAGTGAAGCAGCGGCGGCGGCGGCAAAGCTGACATTGCTGGGTAGTTTTAGCAGATTGCGGGCGGGAACGGCCGTATATTCAGCCATAAACCCGTCCACATGCTCACCAAAAATGGCAAAATGATCGCACATATTGTCACGGCCAGAGGTGCAGTACTCACATTTTCCACAACTCAATGTAGGGTTGACAGCTACACGGTCGCCGACAACAAAATCATGGACACCCTCGCCCACAGCAGCAACGACTCCCGCGCCGTCACTGCCCATCACATGCGGCATCTCCAAATTCAAGCCCGCCCATCCCTCCAACACCCATAAATCTAACCGATTCAGGGCGGCTGCTTTGACCGCCAGTAATATCTCGTCAGCGGCGATAGTTGGCACAGGCAGCTCCCCGTACTCCACATTTGACAAGTTGCCATGCTCTTGAAAATAGATCGCTTTCATCGTTCTTCCTCATTCATAAAATCAATATACGCACCATCCCATTTGCGGGCAGGGATGCACTCCTCTATAAATAATAACAGATTCATCCTGATAATTCTCGTTTTTGCCCCCTGTGTTTAGGGCGATTGCAACCTCGCCTTAATTCGTGATCGTGATCGTTTTCGTGATCGAAAATCGAAAAAACCGATCACGAAATACGATCACGACAATCATAACGCATAAATTCCCCGCAATTCACATGTTATGTCAATTACGGATCTGCTAAAAACGGTGTAAATTTGCAATTTAACAGTGCGATTTGGAGGTTGCAATCGCCCTTTCCCTGTGTTAGGGCGATTGCAACCTCGGCTCGTCGATGAATGAATTCATCGCCTGATACAAGAAACATGCTAAGGAACGAGGATTTATTTAACTACCAAAGTATGTATCTTCTCAATAAATCGTGGACAAGACTTGATAAATTTCATCAGCACTGTATTTTACACGAGTACCATTAGGCAAATTTGTCAAGTCTCCCCAGAATACTGAGAAGATACCAAAGTATCTTCTCAGTATTTCGGGATGAGTACAGCCAATTAAGAAAGGAACGAATTTACTCGACTGACGTAATTTGTTCCTTTCTTATATTGGCTGTACTCATGCCCCCAACTTTTTGAGAAGTTACGTTGCAATCGCCCTAGTATTGCTTGGCCTAAGTTCTTAGATGATATACGCCGCCTGTATCGGGAATCGGA
>WFSA01000328.1 GCA_015486215.1 Anaerolineae bacterium
ACACAACACGCTCTCTACAGACGTTGGTTGATTCAGAATTCGGACCTATTCTAACTAACTTCCCGTTCGCTCTAGCTCCTGGTGCATCTGTTTGGGTGACAGAAACGGCCGTTATCACCAGCACAACTATCAACACCGCCACATGGACGGCCAGTGATCCTGACCCAGCCATAAGCGACAGCGACAGTGCAACTGTAACCGTTTTGCCCGAATCCATCTCACTCATCAAAACAGTGGGGACGGATAGTTCAGTCTGTGCGCCGTCGGACGCTATTACAGTTGCACCGGGAACGGCCGTTTACTACTGTTACAAAGTCACAAATAACGGCAACTCCGCCCACACACAACATACGTTGATAGATTCAGAATTGGGAACAATACTAAACAACTTCTCGTACACATTGGCTCCCGGTGCCTCTTATTGGATCACAAAAACGGCCGTTATCACCACAACCACCATCAACACCGCCACATGGACGGCCGGTACGCCGATCCCGCCCATCATAGCCATCAATTCAGCAACGGTGACCGTGCCAATAGTGTATCTGCCCATAATTGTGAAATAGGGTATGTGGTATCTTCTCGATAAATCGTGGGCAAGAGTTGACAAATTTCATCAGCACTTTATTTTACACGAGTACCATTAGGAAAATTTGTCAAGTCTCCCCAGAATACTGAGAAGATACTAATGGCTGAAGAAAAGCTAAACCTTTGGCCCACAATTTAATGGATAATCGAGAACGAATCATTATCAATTTTCCATTATTCATTACTAATTATCCTCATAGACGATGGGTAGCAGCACAACAAATGTACTCCCTACTCCATACTCACTATGGGCAGAGATGGTGCCGCTGTGGGCGGTGATGATAAATTGTGTCAACGAGAGACCCAGACCGCGCCCTCTGTTGCGCCCTTCTTTATTGTCCAGCGAAGTGAAGCCGCTCCATAATTGATCCATCCGTTCGGGTGAAATTCCCACGCCGATGTCGCTGATCTGCAGCTGGATGTTCCGCCCTTCGACGGTGCAGGTCACGTCTACACGCCCGCTAATTTTGTTAAACTTGATCGCATTGTGGAGCAAGTTCTTCACCGCTTCACCTAGCTGCTCTTTGTCACCCAAAATATGCGGCAGGGCGGCTTCTGGCTCAAAACTGATGGAGACGCGGCGGGCATCGGCCATCGTTTGTAATTTGCGAATGGTGATGAGAACGATGTCATCCAGCCGTACCATCTCAAAATAGAAATCTCCACGCGCTTGGATGCGGGAAGACATATTGACTAATTGCTCAATATCTGTTTGTGCTTGTTTGGTATGTTGTTTTAGTTTGAATAGAGCTGCGCGTGTTTCTTGATTGTTCGCTTGCTCGTCAATAACTTGGATTTGTTCGCTGATGGGGGTAAACGGCCGTCGTAACTCTGGTGTAATCAAGCTCAAAAATTGGGCGTACAGCTCGGCTAACTCTTGCAAATGCTGCTTTTCGCGCGCCAATGTTTGATTCTCATGGAAAGCGTGTTGATTGATACCTTGCAAGAGCAGATGTTGCTCGGCTTGCACCAAGAATGGAGCGATTTCATCCGCTAATTCAGCTAATTTGTCAAAATCTGCCCGTATATAGGTGTCCCCTGTCTGTTTTTTTCCCAGAGCGAGCAAGCCAATCATGCTGTCGGCGATGTAAAGCGGGGCGTATAATTGGCGTTCCCATCGGAGCAGGATGTTTTTTTCATTTTGCTGTATGGTGCTGAAATCGGGTAAGGTGTTGATATCAAATTGGGATAACGGCCGTTTGTGGTGATTCCAATGGGTTGTGAAGGGGCTGTCGGCGGCGAAATCGGTTGTGGACGGCAAGGTATCTTCGCCGATATTGGTTAATGGCTGCAAGATGAGGCGATCAGCGGGGGCATCGTTGACCATGAACAGCCATATATTATCAGTTAAAACGGCCGTTTGTACCTTTTCTAAAAATAGTTGCCCTAATTTT
Organism: Anaerolineae bacterium; assembly: GCA_015486215.1. Classification (GTDB taxonomy): domain Bacteria; phylum Chloroflexota; class Anaerolineae; order Promineifilales; family Promineifilaceae; genus S016-13. Next base: position 1,983 of record WFSA01000328.1, read on the forward strand.
TCTGGTTTTGCCAACGCCGCTAACGCTTTTCCGTATCCATCCGCTGATTTTGCATCCAAATATCGAGTTGGTAACAGATAATTACTCACCACGCGGTCTATGTGATAGTAGATGAACATGAAAAAAGCAGCGAAGAGGGCGGCAAAAACGGTCAGAATTAAGTATGGATCACGGCCGTTGGCGAGCGTCGTCATCATGCGAATGATGAATGTCAAAGCGAGCCATGTCAACCCAAAAACGACCAATGCCCCTGTGGTGCGCCCAAATAGGCGGCGCATGGTGATGGATAAATCTGGCAAATGTCCCTGTGCGATGCTCCATGTTCCTATTGTTGAAGCCAACATAATGATAACCATTCCAATTTGCTGCCAAAATGGTTGTGTGGGGGCGTGAATAATGGCAAATAAGCCGCCGATCATTAGAAAGGACAAAACCAACAGCCAGTAACGTGTCTGGTTACGATAGAGTGAGTGGGGGATGCCCGTTTGTGTTTGGTGCGTCAATACCCATGCCGATAGGATCGGGAACAGCCAGCTTGTCGCCCACACGGCCGCCCACATATCAAAATGGGTGATGGACAATCCTTTTACCGATACGGTTGGAATACTGTATCCCCAAATGCTGGGATTTAAGCCCAGCGTAAGCATAAAAATAATGCCGCTTATGAGGAATGTGATGCGCTTTTTCTGCTGGGGGATGGTGAAATAGGTTGAGGTGACCGCTAAAACCAGTATCGCATAAAAGGAGAAGAAGTACTCCCCCATCACTTGCCAGTTATAGACGAAGATTGTGGGAAAACTTTTTCCGCCATAGATACGCAATATGGAACTGCTCCACAAAGCGGCCGTAACGAGGGCGATGATCCAACGTCGTTTTAGTCGGCGACTTTGCAACGGCCGTTGTTCAGCTTGCCATCGTTCATCGTCAACGCGCCACAAATAGAGAGCCATCCCCAAAAAGGAAAATGGTAATAATGATACGAGCAAAAATTGTATGGTAAGTGTCATAATCTGTTTCCCAACTTTATCCCAAAATCAATTTGGGATAAAGTTGGGATAAAATCAGGAAAAGCTGATTTGGATAAACCAGAAAAGAATGATCCGCAGATTTCGCAGATTGACACAGATAAAAACGTATCTTCTCAATATTTCAGGGTGATTACACCCAATTTAAGAAAGGAACAAATTACGTCAGTCGAGTAAATTCGTTCCTTTCCTAATTAGCTGTAATCTTGCCTCCAACCTTTTGAGAAGTTACGCAAAACATTTAATCTGCGCTAATCTGCGAAATCCGCGGACAATTTCTTGTGCATGGTACAAGAATATCATTGATAAGGTGTTTATTTCAAAATATAATTTGTCCCTCTTTTAGAACCAATTTTCAACAATAAGCCACGATTAACCAAATCAACCAAATCAAGGCGCAATGTCTCTGATGAGACGGTGGGACAAATTTGTCGATACTCTCGATTGGTGATGCTGCCATTTTCGCGGATATGGGTGAGGGCGCGTATTTGCCGTTCGTTCATGCTCCGTTCCCATTTTGGGGTAAACGGCCGTTCCTTCTTATTAGAAAGGGCCACCGTAAACGAGTACGGGGTCGCCTTAAACGTTGGCGGGGGATGCCCCGCTTGCGCCATCTCTTCGATCATTTGGTCGATGCCCAAGCCCAACTCTTCAATATACCCCCATTGGTACAACCCATTCACCAAGCGCGGATTGCGTGAGTAATGGTCTTCAACCAAATTGTCTAAGGTCATATAGCCGGGCAGGCCGCCGGGACTGATAATCTCCATTCGATCCGCGTACATGCGAATCTCGATGCGCCGCCCTGTGATGTGATAATCTCGATGGGCGATGGCGTTGACCAGTGCTTCACGCACGGCAAAACGGGGATATTCGGTCAGATCTTCCCGCGCCAGCTGGTTGACGGTCGCTCCCACGCGCATCTCTTCATGGATGACGTTCCAACTGCGCTCAACGATGCGTGCCAATGGGCCGGCGATCTCATCTCGACGGCCGTATCCCACACCGCCGCCGACATCCCGCGCCTCTTTGCCGTTAAATTTTACAAAAACAACTCCTGATTGGGGAAAGAACATCTGCGGATTTTTGCCAAATAGCAAAATCCCGATCATTGTCGGTTCCCCATCCCGATTTGTCGCCCCAATTTGAAAGAGAAAATCGGCCATATCGTCAATTTTGGCACTGCCCCGCGCTTCACGTCGGTCAATATATTCACGGATGATGTCGCGGTTGAGATCGTCAGGACGTGCGCCGGGTACGAGGTTGGTTTCAAATTCAGCACTGTTTTTGCTATTGGCTAAAGTGCGGATCTCATTGCCAGAGAGGGTGTAATTATGGCGGCCTCGCCGGGTGAGAATACGGCCGTCGGCACAAGCGTGTAAGTCGTGGCTGCGCGGCACATAAATCCCGATCAGCCCCCCTTCCATCACCCTCCACTCGGTCGGGATGCGGGGATCGCATAAGCTTACCGCCTCACGCAATGCCCCTTCGGCATCTTCTTCCCAGATGCTTTCGGTGGGGTGACCATTGTCATCCACCCCCAGCACAATCATGCCGCCATCGCTATTGGCAAAGGCAATTAATGTTTCGGCTAACGGCCGTATGTCGGTTGTCGGCAAAAAACTGAGTTTGGCATTGGGTTTTTGTTTTAACATAAGTAAAGCATAATGTTATGCGTGGGTTGCGTCAAGAGCGACATTGCGCCACTCCCCCTATTTTAACCCGTAAACCGTTTTTTGCCGCCAAATTGTGCCAATAACCAACTCAATATTCTGATATGTGCATATATGAAAGAGAAATATGTGAAAAACGGCCGTTTTTTGCGCCCATACTTACATTTGCTACAATTGTGAAAGATCACACGAGTTGACCACACAAATACAAAACTATGACAAAACTCATCCCTGCAATCGTTATCGGAAGATTACCCATTTATCTTCGTGAATTAGTGCGCCTGTCGAAAGAAAACACGCGGCCAAATACCTCTTCACAAGAATTAGCCCATCGATTAGGCATTAGCTCTGCCCAAATCCGCAAAGATTTATCCCACTTTGGCGAATTTGGGAAACAAGGAACGGGGTACAATATCGCCTATCTCATCGAGCAGCTACAAAGAATTTTGCATCTGACAGAACAGTGGGAAGTGATATTGGTCGGTGCGGGCTACCTCGGTCACGCTTTGGCGCATTATGGCGGTTTTCAACGTCGCGGCTTTCGTATCACCCATGTTTTTGATACCGATCCAGCCTTGATTGGCACAGAGATGGGTGAGATTGTTGTGCAGAAGATTGAAGGGATAGAGGCTGCTATTCAAGAGAACGGCATCAAAATTGCGATTCTTGCTGTACCAAGATCGGTCGCGCAAAAAATGACCGATAGATTGATAAAAGCGGGAATACTTTCCATTCTGACATACACACCCATTCAGCTAAAAGTTCCCGATCATGTCCAAATCAGCTACAGCGATCCTCTGGTGCAGTTACAGCAGATGACGTACTACCTTCCTCGTGATGCGGATTGATGGATAAACGGCCGTTTTTCTTTCATCATCAGCTAGGCTTTCGCCGCAACCCTTTTGGTGCATTAGTTGATGAGGAGTGGGCGGCGATTGCCGTCTTGCCCGATGCCATCGAAGAACTTCTGCCCGCCGCCTTCACTCATCTACAACTTTTAGGCGCGAAAGGGTGCGGCAAAACGACAAGCCTGCTCAAATTGGCCGACTATTTCTCCCAAACGGATCAGCATCTGCGTATACAGTATGAATATCTGGCTGCGGGGGAACGGAGAATGCGCTCGGATACGGCCGTTAGCGACCTGTTTTTTCTTGATGAGGCACAACGCCTAAACCGTCACGCACGCCGCCGGTTGCTCACGTCTACCACCAACCGCTCTGACCAATTTCGGCTCATTTTCAGCAGCCATAAAGATTTATCCCCCCATTTTGCCCGTAAAGGAATATCGCTACACACGATACGTTTAGAAAAAACAGTGACGCTGGCACAGTATAAGAAGATGTTGCGTCAGCGTTTAGATTGTTTTGCACTGCCTGACAAAAAAGGGATCACAATAGCTCCCGACGCAATTCAATTTTTGTACGACACTTTTTTCCCTAATTTTCGGGCGGCCGAGTACTTTTTGTATGATGTGTGGCAAAGGCAAACGGCCGTTTGTGAGTTAACGGCCGTTGATTTGCAAAGAAATATGCCCAATTGAACACGGATACTCTCGCAGGGGAGACCCGCTGGGTCGCCTAAAACCAGAATCTAGTACACACTGGCAGAACTTCTCCAGCAATTATCGTAGGTCAATTTTGTAAAATTGACCATGCAATTTTCCAAAATTGCACTACAGAAAACCCCGAAGAAGGTAGGCCAAGCTGTACTAGTATAACTTGGCCTACCTTCTTAGATGATATACGCCGCCTGTATCGGGAATCGGAATTCCCGATACCTATTTATGGGAGTTGCGGGAATTCCGATTCCCGCAACAAATAACATATAAGGACTTCCGCCAGTGTGTACTAGTATAGCTTGGCGGAAGTTCTTAGATGATATACGCTGCCTGTATCGGGAATCGGAATTCCCGATACCTATCTGGTGGAGCGTTGCGGGAATTCCGATTCCCGCAACAAATAACATACAAGGACTTCCGCCAGTGTGTACTAGTGTAATGATAATTGAACTATTATCAACTGTCTATAGGAGTTAACAGCAATTTCAATTTTAAACTTCGTTTGCTTTACACACGAGTAGATTCTCGTATTTTGAATGAAAAAACCTCGTTATCGCGCAAATATTGATAGAAATTTCCTGCTGTTCTTTCCAAAACATTAAAAATAGCGCGGACTTTTGTGCGAAAATCAAGTTTTTACTCGGTTTTTACTCGGCTGAATGTCAATTTAATTTCAGAATTGGAATTGCTGAGGATTTAATCATACCATTCACGTTGGCATGAAATATAGCAAAACTGATGTATGCAATTATCCTATTCTACTATTTTGGATGATAGAGGTGAATATGTCAATCAAAGTAACGTGAATTGGAGAGAGATTATGGAAAGAGGTAAGAAAAAAGGCTTGATCCATACAGAACAAACCTTTAAAAATGGTAAGGGTATATACTTTGTGTCAATGATCCTAATCTGGATAAACCAGAAAAGAATGATCCGCAGATTTCGCGGACAATTTCTTGTACATGGTACAAGAATATCACTGATAAGGTACTAAGGGAAGGTTCGTTTTTAACTTTGGACTTTCAGGTGACAGGCACTTGCCAAGTGCCTGTCACCTTGGCCACAGTTATTTACGAGTTTTCCCTAAATGGCTGGCCTGAATTTGTATCCGTATATGATCATTCCCTCATCACCATCGGTACGTAATTTGCGCGTGACCATTTCAACAGGCTGGCCGATGGTAAGTTCATCGTTGTCCATATCGGTCAGTTGGGCGGTGACGAGCGGCCCTTCATTTAATTTAATAAGGGCGACAGTGTACGGCGCGTTATGCTCGAATCCAGCGGGAGCGTCGTAAATTGTGCTATAAGAGTAGATTTCGCCCAAGCCAGTAAAGGTAAATAGTTCTTGTGCGGGTTCTTCGCAGATAAGACATACGTCACGCGGCGGAAATAGTTTGGAATTGCAATGTTCACATGTTTCGCCTACTAGGTTATATCGTTGCTCTTGTAACCGCCAATGGGTTGATACTTGCATAGTTCACCTCGTTTCATCATAAATGAGTTTTACTTCACGCTAGATTATCCTCATTTATGCTTTCATTAGCTGTCAACGGCCGTTAAAACACTATCAAAAGCTATCAAAACGGCCGTTTTCCTCTCAATTCCCTATTTTCAACGATCTGTTCTTGATCGCCTTCTATTTGCCGCTTGTGCGTGCGTGTGGTATTTTCGTTTTATGTCTGACTTAAAATATCGTTTGGGGTTTAACATTGTCAAAGGAATCGGGCCTGCAAAAATGAAGGCGTTGCAAGGATATTTTGGCGATTTTGGACGTGCGTGGCACGCGACCGAACTGGAATTAAATAAAATAGGCGTTGATCGACGCGCCATCCGCTCTTTTTTGGCAACGCGCCAAACGCTCGATTTGGATGTGGAGATGGCAAAAGTGGAGGTTGCCAATATCACATTGGTCACATGGGACAGCCCCATTTATCCCGGCTATTTGCGCGACATTCCCGGCTCGCCGCCCTTGCTTTATGTGAACGGCACGATCACTGAGGCAGATCGGTGGGCGGTGGCAATTGTCGGCACGCGGCGGTTGACGAGCTACGGCCGTCAAATTGCGCGTGAATTAACGATTGGATTGGTCAACAATGGCGTGACCATCATCAGCGGCTTAGCGCGGGGGATTGATGCCGTTGCCCATAAAACGGCCGTTGAGATGGGAGGCCGCACAATAGCTGTACTCGGTTCCGGCGTAGATTCCATCTACCCCGCCGAACATCGCGGCTTGGCAAAACGCATTGCCGACGGGCGCGGCGCAGTCATTTCCGAATATGGGATGGGCGTGCGCCCAGAGGCAAAAAACTTTCCACCGCGTAATCGAGTCATCAGCGGCTTGTCGCTGGGAACGATCGTGATTGAAGCGGGGATCAGAAGCGGGGCGTTGATTACCTCCAAATTTGCGATGGAACAAGGGCGGGAAGTGTTTGCCGTTCCCGGCAGCATCAACAGTCCCGTGAGCAAAGGGCCGAACAAACTTATCCAGCAGGGAGCGAAATTAGTCACTTGTGTGGAAGATGTACTGGAAGAGCTGAATATCAGCATGGTCGTGGAGAAAACGGCCGTTCAACTCGCCCTCCCTTCTTCAAAAGAAGAAGCCGCCCTACTAAAATTACTCACCCGCGAACCGACACATATTGATAAACTCAGCCGTCAAAGCGGGATGCCCGCCAACAAAGTCAGCGGCACGCTGACGTTGATGGAATTAAAAGGAATTGTACAACAGACGGGCGGCATGAATTACGCACTTGCCTGAAAAGAAACTGTCAAAAATGGAGAATGTTCAATATTAATTATCAATTCTTAACCGTCAGCACTCCTCGTTGACCATTGACAATTAACCATTGACACCTAAAAAATCATGAAAATCGTTATTTTTGCAGGCGGTTCTGGGCGGCGGCTATGGCCGATCAGCCGACAAAAATCGCCAAAACAATTTGAGCCGATCATCGGCGCAAAGTCAACATTGCAGTTGGCAGTAGACCGTGTTTTGCCCCAATATGGCGCAGAAAATATCTTTATTTCGACCAACGAACGGTATGTGGAGATGGTGCGCGAGCAATTGCCAGATCTGCCGCCGCAAAACATCATCGGCGAGCCGATGCGCCGCGATTTAGCGGCCGCCGTTGGACTCGCCATTGTCCACCTCTCCAAAGCGACGGGTGAGGGTGCCTTAGATAAGGAAGAGATCGCTATTTTATGGGGTGATAATTATATGGATCAGGTGGATGCGTTTCGCGGCGTGCTTGGCACGGCCGCAACGCTGTTGCAGCAAAAACAGGCGAACATCCTCTTTATCGGTGAAACGCCCCGTTTTGCCAACAGCCAACTTGGCTGGCTGGCACTGGGGGAAAAGATAGGTGTGATGGAGAACGGACGGCCGTATTACCGTTTTGGCTCACTCTCCTATCGCCCGCCGCAGGTAGCGTGTGACAAAATGTTTGCCGACAAAACCCATGTGTGGAACACAGGCTATTTCGTTACCACATTGAGCTTCGTGCGCGGACTTTACCAGCAAGAACAACCGTCCATGTGGGCAGAGTTGATCGCTGTCGAAGAAGCCATCGGTCAAGAAAAATATGATGAGGTACTGCACACCATCTATCCCGAATTAGAAGTGATGAGCTTTGATGATGCAATCCTGCAATTTGTTGACCCATCCGACGCGCTGGTGCTGCACGATCATATGGGTTGGAGCGATCCCGGCACATTATACGCTCTCAAAGAGGCGATAAACCCTGACCCAGAGGCAAATGTGACCAAAGGACAAGTCGTCGTTAAAGAGTCGCGGGATACATTGGTTTACAACTACGAAGACAAAAAATTAGTCGTTGCCGCTGGCTTGGACGGCATCATCATCGTCAATACAGAGGATGCGATTGTCGTCGTTCACAAAGATCATATTGGCACAGTCAAAACGATTGTGAACGGGATGGAAGGCACTTCCCTAGAATCATACAGTTAAAAATAAATACAATACAATCGCAGGAGCCGGGACAAGGCCGCGCCCCTGCATAATACACACTAAAAATTATGGAAGGATATTGCTTCAAATGTAAAGAAAAGCGGGAGATGGTCAATCTGAAAGCGGAATGGACAGCTTCTGGATCGGCCGGCACGCGGGGGAAATGCGCTGTTTGCGAAGGAACCATCTACAAAATGGGGCGCACGCCCGCGCATGAGAATCTGCCAAAACCAGAAATCGTTCCCCGCCCCAAAAAGAAAAAAGCGACCAAAAAGACGGCTAAAAAGAAGACAGGCAGAAAGAAAAAGCTGGGTAGAAAGAAGAAACCCGCTCCTCGTCGTTCTGGCAAATTGGTCATTGTCGAATCCCCAGCAAAGGCAAAGACGATTGGCAAATATCTGGGGCGCGGCTACAAAGTGCGATCCAGCGTCGGGCATGTGCGTGACTTATTGAAATCGCGTATGAGTGTGGATGTGGAAAAGGGCTTTGCACCCGAATACCGTGTGCCCAATGATAAGCGCAAACTGGTCAAAGAGTTGAAGGCGGATGCGGCCAGAGCGAAAGAGATTTATCTGGCAACCGACCCTGATCGTGAAGGAGAGGCCATCGCTTGGCATGTGTTGGAATCGGCCGAGATGGAGCCAGCGCGGACGCAACGGGTTGTGTTTAACCAAATCACGAAAAGCGCGGTTATTAAAGCGTTCGACGATCCGCGTGAGATTGATATGGATCGGGTGAACGCGCAACAGGCGCGGCGCATCCTGGATCGATTGGTCGGTTATACGCTCAGTCCGTTATTGTGGCGCAAAGTGCGCGGGCGACTGTCGGCAGGGCGGGTGCAATCAGTCGCTGTGCGGCTGGTTGTGGAGCGCGAACGGGAGATTGATGCGTTCGTTCCTGTCGAGTATTGGTCTTTGGATGCGGAGTTGGGGCAGGAAAAGACACGGGCGGATGAGGATGGCAAACGGCCATTGTTCATCGCCAAATTCCATAAATTTAATGGAGAGAATCCCGTTCTGGACAGCCAAGAGGCTGTTCAACCCCATCTTGATGCGTTGGAAAATGCGGCGTGGACGATGGGAAAGGTGCGGCGCGGCACACGGAAACGCAGCCCAGCGGCCCCCTTCACCACCAGCACCTTGCAGCAAGAAGCGTCACGCAAGCTGAAATTTCGTACCAACAAAACGATGCGTGTGGCACAGCAATTGTATGAAGGGATCGACATCGGCGAAAAAGATGCTGTGGGTCTCATCACCTATATGCGTACCGACAGCGTGATCGTCGCCAAAGAGGCGAAGGATGAGGCGCGGGAGTACATTAAAAAAGCGTTTGGCGATGCGTATGTGCCCGCCAAATCACCCGTGTATAAGACAAAATCGAAGAGCGCACAAGAGGCGCATGAAGCGGTGCGGCCAACAGGGCCGAGCCGTTCGCCCAAAGCGATGAAGCCGTTTTTGAAGAATGATCAATATCGGCTGTACAAGCTCATCTGGGATCGCTTTATGGCGAGCGAGATGGAAAAGGCGGTGTATGACACTATCTCGGCTGACGTGTGGGCGGGGGACGAGGGGGTGGCAATGGGAAAACGGCCGTATCTCTTCCGTGTTACTGGCTCCAGCATTCGCTTTTTGGGCTTTTTGCGCCTGTACGAAGAGACACGCCCTGCCGATAAACCTGAAGATGGCAATAAACAACTCCCGCCCGACTTTACCGAAGGGGAAGGGATTGATATGTTGAAATTGCGGCCCGAACAACATTTCACCCAGCCGCCGCCCCGTTTTTCAGAGGCGCGATTGGTCAAAGAGATGGAAGAGAACGGCATTGGGCGACCGAGTACATATGCCGCCATCGTCTCCACGATTCAAAATCGGGGGTATGTGGTGCGGGAAAATAGCCGCCTCTACCCTACCGAGACGGGTGAAGTGGTCAATGATTTGCTGGTGCAATACTTCGCCGACATCTTGTCACCCGACTTCACCGCCCGTATGGAAGATGACCTCGATAAAATCGCCGAAGGGGAGCCGTGGGTTCCTGTCATCGCCCAATTCTATAAGCAGTTTGAGAAAGATGTGGCGAAGGCGGACGCGGAATTGCCGAAGGGTGCGCTCAAAATTGAGCCTGAACCAGCAGGGCGGGATTGCCCCGATTGCGGCGAGCCGTTATTGTATCGGGCAGGGAGATACGGCCGTTTTATCGGCTGCAGTAATTTTCCGACCTGCCGCTACACAGAGCAGATTCTCATCAAAGTCGGGGTGACCTGCCCGAAGGATGGCGGGGAGTTGGTGCAGAAAAAGAGCCGTCGCGGGCGCGTCTTTTATGGTTGTGCCAACTATCCCGATTGCGATTGGACGAGTTGGAAACGGCCGTTGAAACGGCCGTGTGACAGTTGTGGCGGTTTGTTGGTACAATCCAGCAAAACAATGGCTGAATGTACTGTTTGCGCCAAAAAACAGCCTTTACCTGAGCAGAAAGAAGCAGAGAGCAGGTAAGATAATCTATCCATGTTGACCTGATAATTGTGATCATTTAGACTAAGGGAAGGTTCGTAAACAACTTTGGAGTTTCGTCATCGCCCCCCCACCCTAACCCTCCCCCTTTAGGGGGAGGG
>WFSA01000329.1 GCA_015486215.1 Anaerolineae bacterium
TGGCTGCATAATCAATGATCGGATACGGTGTATTCGTCATCGTCGGCGTGATCAGGCCGACAGCCATTCCTGCCGCTGTTGTTACTCGTGCGCGTTGCACAGGTCTAAGAATTGCCCACGGAAGGGTGCTTATGATGAGAAGAGCGGTAAGTAGGGCGGCCACTTGTTTGATTTGCCGATTTGTTTGACTGGTGTTGTTGACGGCAGTTTTTCTTGCACTCACTTCATAAATGGGACGGACGGGAATGGGTGTTTCGGGCGAAACTATCCGTAATGCGGCTACATCGGCTGTTGTTGGCTGCCAATGGGGATCATTCTGCTGTCGATTTTTCAACGCACGCATCACATTGATAATCGTGCGTGGATTGCCGCCGCTGGCTTCGCCGATATATTTTGCCACATCGGAGTAAAATGTATATGAAGAGTACGCTCTTACCAAATCGCAGGCCGCTGAACTCACCATTGGCTCAATGCGATACCGATGAGCGCGATCAAAGAGGACAAGGCGGTCATCGTCGCCGTCGCTGATTGTGAAAATGGTATGCAGTTGGGGTAACTCTTGTAATTGTTGCTGCCATTGGGCAAAATCATCGTAAGAGAGGCCGCTATCAGCAAAGCGACGTTGCAGGATGTGGAAATTATCAAAGAGAAGGATGAGATGACGGCCGTTTAACGCTTCTATTTTCGGCTGCAAAAGGGTCGTTTCAAAGGCGGCTTGCGGATTGGCGACACAATCAGAACGGTGGAGCGCGGGTGTGTCGCCATTGACGCGCAATTGCGGGGCAAAGATGGTGGCAATCTCCCATAAAAACTGGCTCATGCTGTCGGGATTGGTATCTGCCAAATCGACATAAGCGGTGGCATACTCATCCCCTATGTAACCCGAATGGATTTTTTGCAAAACGGCCGTTTTGCCCATCCCTCCCCCTCCTTGTAACAGGATAGGGTGATGGGGCAGTTCCATCGCTAATCGCTCTTCCAGCCACGCCAATAAAGCGTGCCGTCCAAAAAAATAATGAGGGTTATTGTGTACTTCAGGCATACTATATTTTACCCCGTCTTCGTTATTCGTTACAATACTGTTTTTAATGTACAGGTGTACTATCAAGATTGGGCATGCTTCAAAATAATAGGATGCGGATGGGGCGGATTTAACGGATAAACGCAGATTCTTCTTTTTTTTATCCGCGTTTATCCGTTAAATCCGCGTGCGAAGCTATCCGCGTTCCATTTTTACGTTAAGTTATGCAATACTATACTGTCAAGCAGATTGTTAGTTTTTTGAACCATGTCGAAAATAGAAACCTTTTTTAACTTTGCAATTCCGCAACTCTGCACCCCCGCCCCATGAAACAGATTTGGATCGACAAACCCAACAGCCTCATCATCCGCGAAGGACATGATCCCCGCCCGCGCAACGGCGAAGTGCGTATCCGCGTTGAGCGCATCGGCCTCAGCTTCGCTGACAGGCTCGGCTGGCTGGGCGCGTATAAGCCTGCTCCCGTCTTTCCATACGTTCCCGGCCACGAAATTTCTGGCGTGGTGGATGCCATCGCGCAAGGGGTGACTGGCATAAAAGAGGGCGATCACGTGTTTGCCATCCCCCATTTTGGCGGCTATACCGATCTCATCTGTCTGCCGCACACTCATGTCTTTAAGCGGCTAGATTGGATGTCAGCCAATGATGCCGCCGCTTTCCCTCTCGACTATTTGATAGCGTATCAACTGCTTGTGGTGATGGGATCATTGCGGCCGGGTGACAAACTGCTCATTCATGATGTCGCCAGCGGCATTGGATTAGCCGCGTTGGATATTGGCAAATTGAGCGGGGCGATCATTTACGGCTCTGCGCCGACTATGCGGTATGAATTTTTGCAAAAACGGGGCATCCATCACCTCCTTGACCCCTATCGTGATGATTATGAAAAGATAATGATGGAATTGACGAACGGGCGCGGCGTACAGCTTATTCTTGATCCCGCAGGGCGGTGGGGGTGGCGCAAAAATTACCGTATTTTGTCAGCGACTGGTCGTTTAGTCTATTGCGGCGTGTGCGGCCGTCCAGAAAATAGATTGATGGCGATGCGCTGGTGGCTGCGCTCGCTATGGCCGTTCCACACTCCCGCACGATTGATGAACGATAATAAGGTTGTCGCTGGAGCCAATATCAGCCGCCTCTGGGAACATATCGACATGCCCCGCCGCTGGATGGCGCAGCTCATCGCGTGGTACGACGAAGCGTTATTCCGTCCCGCCATCGACCGTACCTTCAAATTTGAAGAAGCCGCTAGAGCGATAGCGTATATGCAATCCGAAAAAAATGAAGGAAAAGTGCTGCTGGAGAATAATGAATAATGAAGTAGGCGCACGTTCCCTCATTCACAATTAACAGTTCATTATTCATTATTCATTATTACTTTCGGTTTGGCGACGATGACGAGCCGATGGGAGTTGTCATTGTACGGCCAGCAGGTGATGAGCGTGACGCGCTCGTCTTCCGTAGGGGCGATCCATTCCGCATTTTTTATACGAACGGAGATAGGCTGTCCTCGTTCAGCCAGAACATTCTTATCTGTAATCGTATAAATATGCTGGCCGCTTTCGCTGGTGAGGGTGATCTCGTTCCCGATTTTTAGGTCGATCAAGTGACGGAATACTTCGCCGCTGATATTATGGTGACCGTTGAGAACCAGATTGCCGTTTGCGCCGACAGCGGCACTATCTTGATGCCAGCCCGCGACATACCCGGCTGGAACATTCCATTGTTGATATGTTTTGTCGTTGTAGACAACGGCCGTTGTGCTGATCGGCACAATCGGCGCATCAAGTTCAATTGCGGGGATAATGAGTTGTGTCGGGGCGGAGGGGGAAACGGCCGTTGTTACAGGAACAGTCGTCGTTATCGGCACGAGATTATCGGGCAGCAATATCTCTGCCGCAGGTAGAGCCGCAGCCTCTGTTCGCGTGGGCATGATTTGAGCGATAGAGTCGGGCGCAGATTCCATGACTATATCGTAGAGCATCGGCGGCATCGTCGTTGGCACAACTGCCCAAACGACGCAGACTGTTATTAAAATGATCATCCCGATAGTGATAAAAACCACGCTCAACGGAATGACACGATCTTCTGAACCAGCTTGTGATCTAGGCATGTTTTATAGGAAATGGGACACGGGTTGCACGGATGAACACAGATAAGAAGGCAAGCGAAGCGAATCCGTGTAAGTTGTGTGATCCGTGTCTTTTAGCTGTTGGTCGTTATGTCAATATAAACTCTTGTAAATCAGAGAGCAAGATGCGGCGGAGTTCGGCGAAATTGTCTTCTCGTGTTTCCACAAAGAGGAAGCCGAAGACGGGGTATTGATGAAAATCTATTTTTCGTAAGGTTAACGGCCGTTCAAACCGTGCCATCACCTTCTCATACTCAAACGAAATGATCTTGTCCGCATCTACACCCGTCGAATTATCCAACACCACAAGGCTGAATAATTTCCCCGCCTTATCGGTCAAAATCTCATCCCATTGGGGTCGTTGTTGGTGATAATAATAGAGATATGCGTTGAACCCATACGCATAAAATGTAATGTCTGCCGTTGTACACCAGCCGCCAAACCGCATTGGATTCACTTCGATGGGCAGCAGCACCCCGTCACTGTCCCGTCGCAATTCGACATGCACGGGAAAATTTTTCACAGTTGCCAAACGGCCGATTTCACCAATAAATGTCGTAAACTCCGCCAGATTATCCTTGATAATCGCCTTTGAAGTCGTATACACACGGTCGCTGACATCTGCATCCGAGGCGAACGTATGGCGCAGGATATTGAGAATGACAGGTTCGCCCGCCTCATCAAAATACGCATCTACAGCAAACTCTTCCCCTTCAATACATTGCTCAATGATAAATGATTCAGTATCCAGCACTTCTTCAGGATATAAACTCCTGACTTGCTCCATCTCGGCCGAAATTGCATCAATTGTGCTTGTCCACTCAGCCAAATTATTGACTTTATGTACGCCCATACTAAAAAAACCGACGGCTGGCTTGATGATGAAAGGAAGTGGCAACGTATTAAACTGGACTGTGTCCAGCTTGTCAACATGCACCGCTTTGAACTGAAAATCGGGGAATAGCGGCTTAATCAGTTCACGAAAAAGAACTTTATCTTTGAACAGTTTGATTTTTGCTGGCAATGCGGTGAAGGGTAGGTTTTCTGCAATCCAGCCAATTGCATTTTCGGAGGTGGTATAGATGCGCGGGTTTGCTGATGCGCGTGCTATGTTGATGGCGCGTTCTTCACTGATGAGAACGATTCCATCGGGCAGAGGAATCTCTTTTGCGCTGGCGGTGTTGACAAGGGGGATGCGATTATCTTTAACCGTCGCCTTAAAAAAATCAGAGACGTATGGTTTATCTATAAAAAACATAGTTTTTGGATGAAAGGTTTTTGAAAGATGGGACGCAGATTTTTAGGATTTTTGATACTTTATTAATGATATTCGTGTATCTTCTCCGTATTCTGGGAAGACTTGACAGATTTTCCTAATGATATTCGCGTAAAATAAAGTGCTGATGAAATTTGTCAAGTCTTGTTCACGATTTATTGAGAAGATACTGATATTCTTGTACCATGTACAAGAAATCGTCCGCAGATTTCATAGATTAGCGTGGATAAAAACATTCAATCTGCGCTAATCTGTGAAATCTGCGGATCATTCTTTACTGGTTTATCCTGAAAATCTGCGTCCTATAGTACAAGGTTATCCGTCTTATTTGGCGATGAAGGAGACGGGCATTTCAACGGCGACGACTTCACCTGTGGCTGTTTTTACACCGTCAACATAAAGAGCCGCTTCAACGATAACTTTTCGCCCTTTAATCTCCTTCACACGGCCGCGAACGATTAACGGATGGTCGCCTAATGGTGTTGGTTTCAAATAATCAACATGCAAAGAGGCGGTCACGAAACGAAAAGCGGGCAGCGTGTCCATCTCCCGCCTTGCGGCGCGATAGGCGGCGGCGGCGGCCGTTCCCGTGCCGTGACAATCGATCAACGAAGCGATCAGCCCGCCGTACACATATCCCGGAATAGCCATATGTTCAGGGCGGGGGGTATACGCGGTCACCGTCTCGTCCCCATCCCAATACGTCTTGATTTGCAGCCCGTGTTCGTTCAAACGGCCGCAACCATAACAGTAGCTCACATCCTCATCATAATACTCTTGAAATGCTTTATCGTTCATTGTAATTTAATGGATAATGGATAGTTGATAATTATCAATTTTTCGGCACGGTTCATTCTTGACAAATTGATCTTTACACTTTTTGGGCGACCCAACGGGTCGCCCCTACCATTCTGTTTCCTGTAGGGGCGACCCGCTGGGACACCCTGTATGGCGGCAATTGTAAAGATGATTTTCCTGATTTTGAACCATGTCAATTTTTCATTATCAATTTTCCATTTTCCATTCTCCATTATCTTAATCCTGCAATTTTCATGCCATCATCAAGGATGGCGGCTACTTTATCTTCATGTGTCGTTTCGCAATAGACGCGGATGATCGGCTCCGTGCCGCTGAAACGGATGAGAAGCCAGCCGCCATCTTCCATGATGAATTGATGGCCGTCTACGGTCACGATGTCGATCACGTTTAAGCCGCCAATGGTAGACGGCCGTGCTGCGTCCACCGTCGCCAAAATATCCGCTTTGCGCTCACGGTCAAATGTAGAATCAATACGGTCATAATAATGCTCGCCGACGAGGTCGAAAAGAGTGTCCAATAGTTCGGACGGTTTTTTGCCTGTGCGTACCATCATATCGAGCATGAAAAGGCCGGCGAGAATGCCGTCCCGTTCGGGGACATGATCGCGGAATGCGTAGCCGCCGCTCTCTTCGCCGCCGATCATCGCGCCGACTTCCATCATTTTGGGGGCGATATATTTGAAGCCGACTCCTGTCTCGTGTACCGCTACATCGTATCGTTTGCACAATTTATTGAGCATTTTGGTGGTGGAAATCGTCTTGACGACGGGGCCGCGTTCGCCGCGCACGCCCATGAAATAGTAGCCCATCAAGCCATAGACGCGGAGTTGATCGATGAAACGGCCGTTTTCATCTCCAAATCCAACCCGATCAGCATCCCCATCGTTGATGATCAAAATATCCGCCGCCAGCTCTTGGGCAAACGCCAAGCCGTGATCCACATTGGGCGGGATCGGTTCGGGACGCTGCATATTGGGGAAGATGGGGTTGCGTTTGTTATGAATCTCGTGGATGATTGTTTTGCCGCCGCCAAGCAAGCGCGGGAACCAGCCGGCTCCGTTGCCCCACATGCAGTCAACGGCGATGGTGAACCCTGCATCTTTGATCGGCTGTAAATCGATCAGCCGATTGATTTGGGCGATGTATGCGGGCGCGGCATCGAAAATATCGATCAAACCGTTGTTTACGGCCGTGTCCAATTCCATCCGTTTTACCCCGTCAATGGCGGGGATGAACGCTTCAATCGCCTTCAAATCATGGGGTGGAATCGCGCCGCCGAACGCATCACGCACTTTGAAGCCGCTGTCCAGCGGCGGATTGTGGCTGGCGGTGATATTGATCGCCCCTGCCGCCTTTTTGTCCACGACGGCGTAAGAGATCGTCGGCGTGGGGGTTGCTTTATCTGTCAGCCAAACATGGATGCCGTTGGCGGCCATCACTTCGGCGGCGGCGGCGGCGAAATTTTCGGCATGAAACCGTTTGTCATACCCGATGATGACCCCTTTATCGGTCGATCCTTGTTCTTGCAAAAAAGAGGCGAACCCTTGCGTGCATCGTCTTAAATTGTCGAAGGTATACGCATCGGCAATTCTTGCCCGCCATCCATCTGTACCAAATTTAATTGTATTCATTTTTCGTTCCATGTATGCGTTAGGTGACAGGCACTTGGCAAGTGCCTGTCACCTTGGCCACAGTTATTTACGAGTTTTCCCTTAGGGAACACTCGTTTTTAACTTTGGCGTTTTACCCTCACCCCAGCCCTCTCCCAAAGGGAGAGGGAGCA
>WFSA01000330.1 GCA_015486215.1 Anaerolineae bacterium
GCCGATGGATAACGTAGAATGGTCATTCCAATTCTCGTAGTAGACGACCTGCCGGGTCGTCTACTAGGTCTGCTTGGCCTACCTTCTTCGGGGTTTTCTGTAGTGCAATTTTGGGCATGGTTCAAAATTGGGCAAACCATCTTTACAATTTATCTTGTGTTGGGCGATTCAGCGAATCGCCCCTACAGGAGGGAATCGTAGGGGCGACCCGCTGGGTCGCCCAAAAAGTGTAAAGATCATTTTATCAAAAATGAACCACGTCCAATTTTGCAAAATTGCACGGTCAATTTTGCAAAATTGACCTACGATACTTGCTGGAGAAGTTCCGCCAGTGTGTACTAGGTTGTCTACTCTGGAATTCGACGGCCGTTTACCCCCCTGCTATAATGCCCGACTGTGTATTTTTACACGAGGTGATGTATCTTCTCAATAAATCGTGGACAAGAGTTGACAAATTTCATCAGCACTTTATTTTACACGAGTACCATTAGGAAAATTTGTCAAGTCTCCCCAGAATATTGAGAAGATACGAGATGATTTAGAAAAAACGGCCGTTCTCTCCGACGGCATAATTTGAAGAGGAAAACAATGATATTATCAGGATTCGCTAACTATTTTGGGATTATTGAGATTATTTTAGCCATTGTACTAGCCATTTTAGTGCTGATGCAGACAAAAGGAGCCGACTTAGGCAGCTTTATGGGCGGCGGCGGCGGTGACGGCGGTAGCTTCCGCACCCGCCGCGGCGTAGAAGCGACAATGCACAATGTCACAAAAATAGTCGCCGCTCTCTTTTTCCTAAACACCCTGTTCACCTTCATCGCCTACGGGCAAATGGTCTAATTAAAAAAGGGGAATGGGACACGGATTACGCTGATTTCACAGATAAAAATATCTAACAATCAACGCAATTCGTTGACAATTGACAATTGACAATTGACAATTCTCTATGAAACCTAATATACGCTGGCAATTACTGTTAGCACTTGTTGGAATGGGGCTAATTTTAGCCCTTTTGTCGTTTCAGGCATCATCAACCTCCCTATGTTCGGTGACAGTGCCGTCGGCGGGCGGGGTGATGGTGGAGGGCATTGTCGGTGCTCCCCGCTACATCAATCCATTACTCAATGATGCGTACCCAGTAGACCGCGAGATTGGCAGCTTGCTGTTTGACGGGTTGACGGTGCATGACACCGACGGCCGTCTTATCCCCGCCTTAGCCGAAAAATGGACAGTGGGGGAAGACGGCCGTTCCCTCCAATTCACCCTTCGCAACAATATCTTTTGGCATGACGGTCAACCCGTCACCGCCGCCGATGTCGTGTTCACCTATAGTTTGATGCAGGACGAAGCGTTCACTGGCGATCCCAATTTGCGGACATTGTGGCAAGCGGTCACCATCAACCAACTTGATAATCGTACCGTTGAATTTATCCTCGACGAGCCGTACAGCCCCTTCTTAGAAGCGACAACACGCGGTTTGCTGCCCGCCCATCTTTTGGCTGGCACAACAGCGGCGCAGCTGCCCGCCCATCCGTTCAATCAATCCCCCGTTGGCACAGGCCCCTTTATGGTCGCGCCCGATCAGGATTGGAATCGCACCCATCGCTTGCGCTTACTGCCCAACCCGGCAGCGTGGCATCAGGGAACCCAAATTGCGGCGTTGGAATACAAATTTTTTGCCGACGAAGCGGTATTATTGGCCGCTTTTGCCGACGGTGACATTCAGGCGATGAACAGCGTCTCGCCTGAGATGCTACCCGCGCTGGCGGAAGTGGACGGGACGCGCCTTTTTACCGCGCTTTCGCCCCGTTATAGTGAACTGCTTTTTAACTTGGGCGAAGATGTCCATCCGATAGTGGCATCATTGGAGGGGCGGCAGGCGTTGGCGCATGGATTGGATCGTGAGCGGTTGATAGATACTGTTCGTAATGGGCAAGGGGTGTTGATGGATGGGCAATATCTGCCGTCATCATGGGCGTATAATGAGGAATTGGCGACGGCGTATGAATATGATCCGCAAACGGCCGTTTCCCTTCTCGCTGGTATCCCTGCCGATACTCCTATCCGCTTATTGGCACTCAATGATCCCGTTGCACGGGTGACGGCGGATGCGTTGATTGAACAGTGGACGGCCGTTAATATCCCCGTTGAATTAAATATGGTTGATACGTTGGCTGATTTACGCCAACAATTAGATGAAGGCGCGTTCGACATTGCCCTGCTTGATATTTCCCCGCCAGCCGACCCCGATTTGTATGATTTTTGGAGCCAAGAGGCGATTATTCGCGGCAGTAATTACGCCAATTGGAATAATAGACGGGCGAGCGAGGCGTTGGAAAACGGCCGTAAAACATGGCCTCTCGATGAGCGCATCATCTATTATACTATCTTCAACCGCCTTTTTGCCCAAGAACTGCCCGCCCTGACGCTCTATCAACACAGCCGCAGCTACGCCCTCAGCAGCGATGTGCATGAAGCCGACATCGGCCTCATCAACACCCCCCGCGACCGATACAAAACAATGGCAAACTGGTTCTTGCTCTACCGCGACGTAACCATTAGCTGCCCCGAATAAACCTTAGGACTGAGGATTAAATAAGACCGACACTTCAAATTGTCATTTCCTCATCTTCATGAGCGCAGGCTCTGCGAAGGCAGGAATCCACACTTCTCAAAAAAAAATGGATTCCCGCCTAAAAGTGGACAAGACTTGACAAATTTCATCAGCACTTTATTTTACACGAGTGTCATTAGGAAAACTTGTCAAGTCTCCCCAGAATACTGAGAAGATACGTGAAATAATTAATAAGCTGAGTAGTTACCCTCATTCCTTATTACCCTGTCATTTGCTACCTGCAAACCTGCAAACTTGCCACTTGTGCCATCCCGTCTCTTCTTAGTATAATCCCCTCATGGCATCATTATTTCAGAAAATCAAAACTTTATTTCAGGCCAATTTGCATGAAATAGCCGACAAAGCGGTTCGGCGCAGTGATTTGGCTGTGTATGACGAATATATTCGTCAGGCGGAACGTGAAATTGAGTCGTTTACACGCTCCATCGCGCCGATGTTTGCACAGGTGAAGGTGAGCGGACGACGGCGGGAAGCTCTGGCTGACGAAGCGGCTAAATTGGATATAGCGGTGGATCGATACTTGATGCGCGGCAAGCAGACGGAAGCGATGGTGACGCAGAAGCGGCTCAGTTCGACGCTCGACCTCATCCAAACGTATGATCAATCGTTGGAGCGGCAAGTTTCTGCCGCCGAGAAATTGGATGATGTGCGGGTGAAGTTAGACGGCCGTCTTGCCATCGCCAAACAGGAGCGGGAGGAGCTGGCCTTTTTGCTGAAATTGGCAAAATCAAAAGAAGCGTCCACCAAAGCGATGCGTTCGCTGGATTCACTCGTTGGTGAAGGAGATACGGAACTGTCGCAAGCGGCCGAAAATATCCGCAGTCGCTTAGATCATGCGGATGCCGCATGGGAAGTGGAAACGAGCGGCCTAGATCACCAGCTTGATGATGCGATGCAAACGATTGAAGTAGATTCTGCCTTAGCCGCCCGTATGCAAAGGCTGGGCCTAGAATAATGAACAATGAACAATGAATAATGGGATGCCCATTGTTCATTATTCATTGTTTGTTGTTGATATGAAAGTTGCTCTTGTTCACGATTGGCTTAACCAGATTGGCGGTGCGGAGGATGTGCTGGAAGTATTGGTTTCCATGCAGCCGCAAGCACCTGTCTATACCTCGCTCTATTGGAAGAAGGGAATGCCGTCCCATTGGCAGGAGTGGGATATTCGGACATCGTATATTGATCGATTGCCGATGTCGCGCAAATGGCAGCGATTTTATTTTCCGCTCTATCCCCATGCGTTTGAACAGTTCGATTTTCGTGGATACGATTTGGTACTCAGCAATAAAAGCGGCTTTTGTCATGGCATTATCACCCAGCCAGAGACGACGCATATTTGCTACTGCCTCACGCCGACGCGGTATGTGTGGCGGTATCATCAATATGCGGAACAGGAAAATTTGGGATGGGTGACGCGGATGGGTTTGTCCCCATTTTTGACATTTTTGCGCCAATGGGATCGCATGGCGGCTGATCGTGTCGATCATTTCATCGCTATATCGGCGGAGATTCAGAGGCGGATCGCTAAAGTGTATCGGCGCGAGTCGGTTATCATCTATCCGCCGGTGGAGACGACCCGTTTTGAGCCGTCGAATCGTGTGGATGCGTATTATTTGATGGTTGGGCGACTGGTTCCGTACCGACGGATCGATCTGCTGATTGAGGCGTTTAATGTGATGAAACGGCCGTTGCTCATCGCCGGAAGTGGGCGCGACCGTGACCGTTTGGAAGCGATGGCTGGCCCGACGGTGCAATTTCTCGGCTATGTGCCCGATGATGAACTGCCCGATCTTCTCGCCCGATGCCGCGCTTTTATGTTTCCGGGTGAGGAAGATTTTGGTATTGCCCCCATTCAGGCGATGGCGGCTGGACGGCCGGTTATCGCGTATGCGGCCGGCGGCGCGTTGGAGACGATTGTGGAGGGGGAGACGGGGACGTTTTTTCATGAGCAATCGGTCGAGGCGATTGTGGCCGCTGTTGAGGGATTTGATGCCGGATCGGTGAAAACGGCCGTTATCCGCAAACAGGCAGAAAAATTTGATACGGCCGTTTTTAAGGGAAAATTAACCCGTTTTATTGAGCAAAAGATGGATCCGTAGGGGCGACCCGCTGGGTCGTCCAAAAACCTAGAAATATAAGGCGGTTTCTGAAAATAAAATGAGGATTTGTCAGGTAAAATCAAGGCATGAATTTATTAAACGCAATGACTCCTGAGTTGAACGAAACATTTATTGAAACGGCAAAAGTTCTAAACGGACATCAGAAACGGTTGTTCATGGCGCGAGTAGTCAACAGTCTTGGGCGAGGTGGAATGAGTTTTGCCCAAAAAGAATTAGGGTGGAATGAAGGCGCAATTCGGAAAGGTAAACATGAATTAAGAACGGGAATAGAATGTTTGGATGCGATGAACTTGAGAGGAAGAAAGAAGGCCGAAGAACAATTGCCCAAGTTGTTAGATGATATAAAAGAAATTGTGGACAGCCAAAGCCAGACTGATGCAACATTCCAAACGAATCGGTTGTATACACGATTGAGTGCAAATGAAGTTCGAAAGCAATTGATCTTGCAAAAAGGGTATCAAGATAAAGAGTTGCCAACAGCAAAAACAATAGGGAATAAGCTCAATCATCTGGGATACCATCTCAAACCAGTCGTGAAAAGCAAACCTAAAAAAAAATTCCAGAAACAGATGCGATCTTTGAGCGGTTAGCGGAGGTAAAAGAAGAAGTAGCAGGGGATGGAACGGTATTACGAATGTCACTGGATGCCAAAGCAACGGTCAAAGTGGGTGAGTTTAGTCGTGGTGGAAAGAGCCGTATCCTCACGAAGGCTCTTGACCATGATTTCAAGCCAAAAGAAATAACGACTCCTTATGGGATTCTTCTACCTGACTATAACCGCATTTATATTTATCTTTCTCAGGGACGGGTAACCAGTGATTTTATTGCCGATTGTATTGAGGATTGCTGGAAACAGATTAAAGGAGATTTCCCTCAAGTTAAAACCCTATTAATGTACCAGGATAATGGGCCAGAAAATCACAGTCGGCGCACACAGTTCATGTATAGAATGACAGAACTTGCTGACCTGACACAATTGACAATACGTTTAGCTTATTACCCTCCATACCACAGTAAATACAACTCGATTGAACGTGTGTGGGGCGCATTGGAACAACATTGGAATGGTTCTTTGCTGGATAATATGGAGA
>WFSA01000331.1 GCA_015486215.1 Anaerolineae bacterium
ATCGGACATTGAAAGGTAAAGGTTGTGCCTTGCCCACTCTCGCTGGACACGAGCAGATCGCCGCCGTGTGCGCGGGCAATCTCATACGCGATAGCCAGCCCCAGCCCCGCGCCGCCCTCATCACCATTGCGTCCATGACGGGCGCGGTCACTTTCGGCGCGATAAAATCGCTCAAATAGATGGGGGATATGTTCGGGATCGATTCCGATTCCAGTGTCACTGATGGAAACGATGAGTTGTCCTTTTTTTTCTTGGGCATGGATGGTTATATAGCCATTGACCTTCGTATATTTCACTGCATTATCCAGCAGGTTCAAAAAGAGGCGAATAAGCAAATCCATATCACCCATCATGGACAGGGCGGACGGGATGGTTTCTGTCAGGGTGATGGATTTGTTGGCGGCTAACGGCCGTATCTGATCGACCACCGCACCCAAAAAATCGCTAAGGTTTATCAATTCTGGCTGCCTGTTGAACTGCTTCTGATCCAGTCGCGCCATAAATAATAAATCACTGCTCAGGCGAATGAGTCGGTCTACCTGCTGCTCCATCTCTTGCAGGGTGTCGGTATAGGCTTCCACTTGGCGCGGCTGACTAAGCGTTACGCCGATACGCCCTTTGAGGGCAGCCAACGGCGTGCGAAGTTCATGGGCTGCGTCACCTGTGAAGCGGCGTTCGCGAATAAATGCCGCCTGTAAACGATCCAGCATATCGTCGAAAGTGGCCGCCAATTGCCCTACTTCGTCAGCGGGGCCGCTGTATCCAATCCGCTCATTCATCTCGCTAGCATTAATTTCCCGTGCGGTGTGTGTGATGCGAATGATGGGATGCAATGCGCGTGAAGCTAAAAAATAACCGCCTAGCCCAGCGAGTGCTAAAGCCAAGGGGATGCCGATTGTCATCTGGTTTAGCAGTTTTTCTAATGTTTCATCAATCGTCTCTAAATCTTGAGCAATTTGTATCCAGCCGATTGCGTTATCTGTGATGACGGCTTGGGTGTAAATGCGCCAGCTATCTTCGCCATTTGATTGTGTTGTGTAACCGTTTTCTACTTTTTGGGGGAGAGTAACGGCCGTTTCTGCCCCCAATCGCTCAATAAACGCCCCTTCATCGGTCCATAAATAAAACGTCAACTCCTTGCTGTTATGTATTGCCGCATTCGCGGAAGCGTCGATATTTTGAAAGGCAAGGGTATTGCCGTCAGCATCAATATTGATTAATGCTTGCGAAGCGGCGGCTTGCAAAGCGGTATCCATTTGAGCGTACAGGCTGCGTTGCAACTGCCAATATAAGAAAGCAGAGAACAACACGAGAATGACAGCTAGTGTCAACAGATACCAAACAGTTAAACGCCAGCGCAATGAAATTTGTAACGGCCGTATCTTCGCCAACATGCTACCCCTCCCCGCTTATGCGATAGCCGACACCGCGAATCGTTTGAATCAAGGAGATGTCATCATTATTGCTAATTTTGCGCCGCAAGTAACCGATGTAAACATCGACAACATTGGACTCGTTGTAAAAATCGAAATTCCAAACGTGTTCGCCAATCTGGGTGCGGGTAAGCACCTGATTGGGATGACGCATCAGATATTCTAAAACGGCGTATTCACGGGGGCTGATTTCAATAAAACGGCCGTTTCGCCGAACTTCCCTTTTAGCCGTATTCATTTCCAAATCACCCACCGTTAATATCGTCCCTGTCTGCAAAGGGGGACGGCGCAGCAACGCGCGAACACGTGCCAATAACTCAGGAAAAGCAAAAGGTTTTACCAGATAATCGTCAGCACCCGCGTCTAAACCATCCACACGATCATCTACCGTATCACGTGCAGTCAGCATGAGTGTAGGTGTTTTGTCACCTTGACGGCGTAATTCGCGTATTAAGTCCAACCCGTTCATTTTAGGCAGCATAATATCCAATACATAAGCGTCATAGTCAGCGGATAGGGCGTAATTTAACCCGTCACGGCCGTTCCACACCAAATCAACAGCATAGCCAGACTCAGTTAAGCCTTGCTGCAAAAAGTTTGCAATACTTGTTTCGTCTTCAACGATTAAAATTCGCATATGATAGTTCCTCTAAGGGAAGGTTCGTAAACAACTTTGGAGTTTCGTCATCGCCCCCCCACCCTAACCCTCCCCCTTTAGGGGGAGGGAACTTGCTCCCTCGCCCTTTGGGAGAGGGCTGGGGTGAGGGTAAAACGCCAAAGTTAAAAACGAGTGTTCCCTTAGTGTAACCA
>WFSA01000332.1 GCA_015486215.1 Anaerolineae bacterium
CAAACGTATAATTATTTTTCATAAATGGCCTAACGTAAAAATGGAACGCGGATAGCTTCGCACGCGAATTTAACGGATAAACGCGGATAAAAAAAGAAAAATCTATGTTTATCCGTTAAATCTGTCCCATCTGCGTCCCATTATTTTATAAAACTGTAAAGATGATTTGTCCTGTTTTGAATCATGCGGCTAATTGTTCACAGGCTCGTGTAAAACTTGATAATTGATAAAAACGGTGACAACGAATAAAAATAACGCCGTCGCTTGATGCACAGATGCCCAAAAAACGGGGACATGATACCAAATCGTGATCACGCCCAGCGTAATTTGTATCCCTGTCAAGAAGAACATCCATAAAATGCCTTCATGCAATTTATACGAATGGGCATTTTTGCGCGTACTCCAATACAGCCAAAATGAGACGCTCAACACGACGATAGCGAACCAGCGGTGGGTGAAATGCACTGTCAACGGCGCGTTGAACAAATTGCTCCACCATGGCTCAATTTGCGAGAGCATTCCATTTGGAATCCATTTGCCATAAATAAGCGGATAAGAGCTAGAAACATGTCCCGCTTTTAATCCAGCCATGAAGCCGCCGTACATAATTTGAAAAGCAAGAACGCTCATCAATATCGCCGACCAGATGAAGGCCTTTGATTTGAATGCTTTTTTCTCTATAATCGGCCGTTTTGCTGATGGAAACCAATATAGATGCTCAAGAGCAGTCCATACAGATATGCTTAATAGTAATAATGCTGTTAATAGATGAAATGTCAAGCGTAGATGGTCAACTTCAGGATGATCGACTAAGCCGCTGCTAACCATATACCATCCTAAAATCGCTTGAAACAGAAAGAGCAAGCTGATAAGAGCGTATATACCTGATTTTCGCCAAGGGATTATTTTTTTCCACCACCAATAAAATACGGGCAGGGCAACAATAAAACCAACAAGACGGGCGATCATGCGATGAATATATTCCAGATAAAAAATATCCTTGAATCCTTCCATATCCATACTGGCGTTAATAATCTTGAATTCTGGCGTTGCTTTGTATTTACTGAACTCTATTTTCCACGCATTGTCACTCATGGGCGGGATGACACCGCTAATGGGATGCCATTCAACGAGAGAAAGCCCCGAACGTGTTAAACGAACATAGCCGCCAAATACAACCATCACCATAATGAGGATGGCGAGCGTGATTAACCAAATAAGAATGTTTTTGTTCTGTTTCTCAGTTAAATGTTCCATATTCATGCAATCCCTATTAAATTGATTTCATCTGCACGGATATTATAGCTGGTTGTGTTATTCTATCCATACGCAAAAAGCCCGACTCTGTAAAGAGTCAGGCTTTTTTATACTAATACAAGGGTTATGTTACAGGGATTACATTACAAATTGTCAATACGAACTGTCGCTCATCATTTTGCGAAGTTGTTGGGCTAAAACGGGGGCGGCGATTTTGGAAGATTTTTGCATCTGTGCCAGAATTTCACGCAATCGCTCAATTTGAGTGATTAATGATACATTATCGGGCATGTGAGAATACTCTTTAAGGATATATTCTTTAATTGCGTAATTTCTAATCACAGTAACCATTTTTTCCTCTATGATATTGCCTTCACTGATTAGTAGTATATGGGGCAACGGCCGTTTATTCTGTAAGCCCTCTCTCATTTTTCTTGTTAAATAGGCTACAAAGCAAAAAGTCAGACCTAAATGGTCTGACTTTTTGCTTTTTGTATGTGGATAGCTATGTTACTTCAACCCGCCGCAGTTGCTGTCATTTGTATAGTTGATGAAGTTTAATAGCAATGATGGGGGCGACAACGGCCGTTTGACTTATTTTTGCCCGTCGCGTAAGAGAACGCAATGTCTCTACCTGTCTTGCCATTACACTTGTTTCTTCGGTTTTTGCTGATTCTTTTAGTAATGTAGATTTCAGTGCCGTAATTATATTCATTAAAAATGCTCCTATCTTGCAAAAAAGATTCTTTTCCAATACATTCTTTTCGCTACATCCAGAATACATTATTACATATTATGCACATGTAAACTATAGTACATTCAGCCTATAAAATTGTTACATCACCAGTGGGGTTACAGGTATCTTCTCAGTATTCTGGGGAGACTTGACAAATTTTCCTAATGATACTCGTGTAAAATAAAGTGTTGATGAAATTTGTCAAGTCTTGTCCACGATTTATTGAGAAGATACCAATTTTTGAATTTATAAACGGCCGTTCCAGGAGTACCCATGACCGATAAAGCATTAACCCCCATCGAGCAACGCACAGTTGTATTTTATGATGATGAATTAACGGCCGTTTTAGTCGATGATGACAACGGCCGTTAAAAACAAAAAAATCAAGCCATCCCCCTACTCGTCGAAAAGTAAGGACAGCTTGATTAAAAATTGCACTTTACCAAATGAATAGCAAAGTTGTACCACAAGCTGGCTGTTTCTACCTGCTTGTGTTTGAGCGATTATCGGGACTCGAACCCGAGATAATAGCTTGGGAAGCTATTGTGTTACCACTACACCATAATCGCACAACAAGGATATTATAACGGGAGAGACGGCCGTTTGCAACATTCTAACAGGTGTATTTCAATTACAAAAAATTAGGTTGACCTCGTTTTGAAATTGGACATTGATCGCGTTGAAATTAGACATTGATCGCGCTGATTTTGATCTTTTATCCAGTTCATCTATGCAATCAGTGTCTAATTTTTGAGGTTGCAATAGTTCTATAATTCTGTCCCCATTTGACACGCATGGCGCAACCTGATACTATGCCCGCCATGAGACAAAATAACGCTTTTAGCTTCTATTTTTATAGCCACACGAAACGGCCGTTTGCTGCTGAGGATGTCGGTTTGCTATAAGTTAAAAGCAAAGCAAAATACAAAACTCAACAAGGCGCGGCCATCATGGTCGCGCCTTTTTTGTTTTCATTGTATTTAGAAGGAGAAGTATCTTCTCAATATTCTGGGGAGACTTGACAAATTTTCCTAATGGTACTCGTGTAAAATAAAGTGCTGATGAAATTTGTCAAGTCTTGTCCACGATTTATTGAGAAAATACAGGAGAAGATATGAATAAAGAGTTATCCCTTGTTTGTCGCGGTGTGCGCGGAGCGACGACAGTTTCTGTAAACAGCAAGGAGGAGATATTGCTCGCCACTCGTGAACTGTTGTACACCATCATTCAGCACAATGAGATCGATCCTGATGATGTTGCCAGCGCATATTTTACGACTACCGAAGACCTTGACCAGACGTACCCCGCAACGGCCGCTCGTCAATTAGGATGGTTTGATGTGCCGCTCTTATGCGGCCATGAAATCCGCGTCCCCACAGGATTAAAAATGTGCGTCCGCGTGCTGCTCCATTGGAACACCCGCAAAACGGCACAAGAAATTATCCATGTTTATTTGCGCGGCAGCAGTTCGCTACGCCCCGATAAAGACAAAATCCCCCCCGTACCCGCCGAAGAGGTGGAACGCATGATGCAATTGGCCGCCAAAAGCCCCAAGCATCCGTCAAATCAGTAGCAGCTGTGCAAGTATGCAAGCAACAAGTAGCAAGATGCACACTTGCACATCTCATAAGGAGAAGAAATGATTGTTGTAATGAAAACAGAGGCGACTGCGGAACATGCGGCCTCAATTGTAGCCCGAGTTGAAGCAGTTGGTTGTAAAACACATACGATAGAAGGCACGGATCGGCGTGTGATTGGCGTGGTTGGAAACGGTCTCGCTTTAGATATTCATCAAATCGGCCGTATGATTGGCGTCGAAAAAGTGATGCCGATTTCTAAGCCGTACAAAGGCGCAAGCCGCGAATTCAAGCCAGATGATACCATCGTCACCGTTGGTAATGTCAAAATTGGGAATGGCAGTATGGTTATTATGGCCGGCCCCTGCTCTGTCGAAGGACGAACAGAGCTGCTGGAAGTGGCGCACGCTGTCAAAGAGGCTGGAGCCAATATCTTGCGCGGCGGGGCGTACAAACCGCGCAGTTCCCCCTACTCTTTTCAAGGATTAGGCGAAGAAGGGTTGAAGTATCTAGCCGAAGCGCGGGAAGCGACAGGACTGCCCGTCATCACGGAAGTGATGGACCCTGCGCTGGTGCCATTGGTATGCGAATATGCCGATATTTTGCAAGTCGGCGCACGCAATATGCAAAATTACGCCTTGCTCAACGCCATCGGCAAATCAGGCCATCCTGTCATGTTAAAACGGAGTTTCAGCGGCACAATTGAGGAGTGGTTGATGGGAGCAGAGTACATCATCAGTCACGGCAACACTAACGTCATTTTGTGCGAGCGCGGCATTCGTGCCCACGAGACGGAAACGCGCAATACATTTGATATTTCGGCTATCCCTGTCATCAAACAGCTTTCCCATCTGCCCATTGTGGCCGATCCCAGCCACGCGGTTGGAAAATGGGAGTATGTGGGATCGATGTCGAAAGCGGCCGTTGCCGCTGGTGCGGATGGTGTCATTTTAGAGGTACATCCAGAACCAGACCAAGCGTGGTCCGACGGCCGTCAATCTCTCAAACCCAAACGCTTCGCCAAACTCGTGACAGAAATGCGGGCGATTGAAGCGGTTTGCAGGTAGGGGAGTTGCGAGTGGGCAAGTATGCAGGTTTGCATGTGTGCAGGTTTGCATGTGTGCAGAGTTGCCTGCTTGCTCACATACCCGCTTGCATCAGGTAAGCGGCGGCGGTTAGGGCGGTAGAGACGTTTAGGGAGGATTTACGGCCGTTCATGGGCAGATGTACGATTTGATCGGCGATGTCGAGGATGGCGGGGTCAACGCCAGCGACTTCGTTGCCGACGATGAGCAGGATAGGGATGTCGGCGGGCGGTATCGGGGCGGAGGTGAGGGGGATGGAGACGGGGGTGCTTTCTAACGCCCATAGTTGAATCGCTTGGGAACGGAGCGTTACGGCCGTTGCCAATCCATTGCGATGATAGCTCCAAGCGACGCTCTGCTCCGCGCCCAGTGCTGTCTTTTTTAATTTACGATTATCAGGAGTGGCGGTGATGCCGCAAAAGTAGATATGGCGCACCCCGACCCCGTCCGCCGCCCGCACGATGGAGCCGACATTATGCACACTGCGGATATTATCGAGAAGAATGGAGAGACGGAAAACTATTCCCTGCTCTTGGATGGGGTGATGACTGGGGGGATACGGCCGTTTTACCACCGTCACTCCGCCGCAGACAGGGCAAGCCATGCCCACAAACCGCGCCTCTGTCACTGGAAAGCGGAAGGCGCAGGCGGGAGATTCACATTGGTACACTACTGGGGAAAAAATCATGGTTCAATTATCAATTGTCAATTGTCAATTGTCAATTTTTGAGCCAAACCAATTGGGTGTGTTTCAAATAAGTTGAGCCTAAGTGCTTGGCACAGGGCGAACGATCTTGAACTGCCCTAAATTATGCGCCCTGTGCCTGGCACTTCTACTGAAATAAAACACGCCGTTTTGATTTATGCTATCATTATGATAGCATATGCCATGCTGAAAAAAGTACGCGAGTTAATCGCTCAACTGGAAAAAGCAGGGTTCGTGAATAAAGGTGGCAAAGGTAGTCACAGAAAATTCATTCATGCCAACGTCCCATTACCTATCATTATTTCGGGGAAATTAGGCTCAGACGCTCGTAAATATCAGGAAAAAGCTGTTGTTCAAGCGTTGAGAAAAGCAAAAAAAAATGAAAAATCTAAGTGATAATTATCTGAGAATTGTTGAATGGTCTGACGAAGATTCATGCTATATCGGCACATCTCCCGGCCTTTTTATAGGCGGCATTCATGGAGACGATCAGCAGCAACTATTTCAGGAGTTGTGTGAAGTTATTGAAGAGACAATTCTGCTTTTTGAAGCAGAAGGCAAGCCGCTTCCCATTTCCACCAGTAACAAAACTTACTCAGGTAAAATCTCGCTGAGAATTCCCCCTGAACTACATAAAAAGATTAGCTTGCGTGCCGCGCAAATGGGGGAAAGTGTGAACCGATTTGTGCAACATAAACTCGAGATAGCTGTCTAAAATTTCATTCGTGTATGCCAAACCAAGCAATAGGCGGCTGTGTATTTGCAGCCTCATCGGATTGCATTGTGCCATCGACAACGGCCGTTACCACATCCTGCGAAAAATATAATTTATCTTCAATAGTGACAGGGCGGGCATCGTTGAAAGCTGCCCGCATCGGGTTAGCAATTTGCTCTGGCAATGTTGTCCAGAAACCGATTTCTGTCGCTGATGAGGGGCGGGCAGGAACGTGACGGAAGCTGGCAAATGGAGCTTGCTTGCTTAGAAAGCGAATCCATTGCCATGTGGCATACGGCCGTTCGCTGCCCGCGCTGATAAAACTGCCCTCTACCCATAACGGCGTGCTGCCATTAAATACATTGTGCCCGGGAAATGGCGCAGCTCCAACCAACTCCAAAAGCGTGTAATACTCAAACAATGCTGGATCACCAACCCAAATCGCTGCCCGTCGGTTGGCCGATTGATTATTCCGCATAAAATATGCCCGCTCGGCAGCATCCATCTCTCCCATATCTGGCATTTGACCCTGATGCACCAGTTCAGCATACCATTGAAAAGCCTCTTGCATCTGCTGTGGCTGCAACGCAGACGGGCAGTTCGCCTGACAACGGTTGCTCTCGCTGTACGCATATGCAAACAGAGCGTCACGGCCAATATCTAAGAACCCCCAAATCATCGCTGAATCTGAAGGTTGGGCCGCAATCAATGCGACTCTATCCGCTGCCATTTCGCCCCAATTCCATTGCCAGGACGGCTCCGACAAATCGGCTGCACGGTAGGCGGATTTGTCATAATAGAGCAGCCTGAAATCGGCCGTTTGCGGCACAAACCATAATCGATCATGCCAAACGGCCGCCTGCCAAATTCTTTCGTAAAAATCAGATGGCTCAAAGTCAGGATCGCTGTCCGCTAAATCGGTCAAATCAAGCAATAATCCAGAGGCGATCATATCGGCTGTAGGCGAAACAGCGGCTCCATCAAAGTCGGTGAGTTCGGCCAAGTCATCTGGCAATGCATCCAAAAGGGTAAGTTCGACGGTGATATGGGGATTGGCGGCCATGAAATCGGCCGCTATCTGCTCATAATCTAACATATTCACACCAGTCGTTTCTACAATGGGGGGCAGGGCAAAGCGGATGGTGGCGGGGGTGATGCGATCCATGATAGATTGGCGTAATTGATGATAAAAACGGCCGTCTATCTCTCCATCCTCATCCAGCGCAAATAGGCGGGGGGAGGGGATGTGGATTGTGTTGGCAACGGCCGTTTGGCTGAAATCTGGTGTCAAAACGACAGTGAGCGGCAGTCGGTCATGCAGACAGTCGGCGGCGCACGCCTCGTCAATCAACTCGGCAACGGCATCCGCAATCTCTTCAACATACGGCTCATCAATGCGTGTATGAGAAAGCGTCCCCCACTCCTGCTCGCTGTCAACGACCTCATTCCAATTGCCCCAATAATCGGGGGCGTTGGCGACACGATGAAGCGCACGCCCTTCATCATCCCATTGGAAAAAGAGGACGCGCTGGAACGTACTCCCATCCTCCTGCCAGCGCACATCAGCCCACACAAATTTCCCGTGTACTTCCGCATGGGTGACGGTGTATCCTGCACGGGAAGCTGCCATATTGCCAAAACGCCTTTGCACCGTCTGCCACGCGACTGGCTCGTCCATCAATGCGAAGTAGGCGGTTCCATCTCCAGCCAGAAAAGCGTCATATTCGGCATTGAGAGCGGCTTGGACGGCGTTGAAAACGGCCGTTTCATCCTCTTTCACCTGCCGCCGATCCATCACCCAAACGGCAGCCAACGCGATAATGAAAACGGCCGTCATCCCCAAAACCCACGCCGCGCTCACCCGTCGGCGACGAGACAATGCCCCTTTTTCCTGCTCCTCCCACGCTTCATCTCCAAGATCGGTCTGCCAATTAAATCCTTTTTTCATTTTTTGTCACCATTAAAAGAAGGGGGAGCATTATTGCTCCACAAATAGGCATCCCCTGAGTACAACGCATTAGGGCACAGATTTTGAGTCAAGGTAACAGGCACTTGGCAACTGCCTGTCACCTGAAAGTCCAAAGTTAAAAACGAACCTTCCCTAAGTACTTACCTTTTTACGTCTGTTCCTCAATCCATCATACTCATCACGCGCCCATTATACCGCTAACCGCCCTATTTGCCTGCGATCCGCTCCGCCTGTATCATTCTGGCACAATACAAAGGGAGCTGGAAATTGTCCGGCTGAGAAAACGGCCGTTACGCCGTTGACCACACCTGATCCAGATAATGCTGGCGGAGGGGAACGGAGTTCATATTCCAAACCATCCGCCACGATGGTTTTTTTATGATAACTGTTTTTGCAAATGGAAATTTAGAAGGGGACGGAGAGTGGATACGGCCGTTTCTCGCCCAATCCACCGCCACCATCGCCGCAGATGGGGGTTCCCGTCATCTGCACGCCCTCAATCATCCCCCCGACATCATTATTGGCGATATGGACTCTTTGCCCGCCGCCGTGCGCCGCTGGCTGACGGCCGTTGGCACGCAATTCATCACCCATCCCCCCGCCAAAAACGAAACCGACCTCGAACTCGCGCTCCGATACGCTGTCGAAAAGTATGATACCGATATTCTTCTCTTCACCGCGCTGGGCGGGCGACTGGATCAGATGTTGGCAAATATCCATCTGCTCGCCCACCCTGCTTTTGCAGGACGGGTGCGACTGATGTCACCTTATCAGCAAACGTGGGTGATGGCGGCTCCGTTGACGGAAACGGCTTTTATGATTAACGGCCGTGTCGGCGACACCCTCTCCCTCATTCCTCTCAACGGCAACGTTAAAGTTAGCAGTACGGATGGTTTGCGATGGTCGCTATACGAAAGATGGCTTTATTTTGATAAAACACAGGGAGTTAGCAATGAGATAACGGCCGTCCCTGCCACTATCACCATAGAAAAAGGCATTTTACTTTGTGTCCACACAAAAAAAGAGTGGGGACGATAATTTACCGCAGGACAAGTTTTCAAACTTGTCCTGCCATTTCTACAGGAGAACGTATCTTCTCAATAAATCGTGAACAAGACTTGACAAATTTCATCAGCATTTTATTTTACACGAGTATCATTAGGAAAATTTGTCAAGTCTCCCCAGAATACTGAGAAGATACAGGAGAACCATATGAAAAAGATACTTTTACTCACCTTACTTTTACTCGCCGCTTGCGGCGGCACGAAGAGAGAAGAGACAGTCGAAACGGCCGTTTCCACCCTCACCATAATGACCCACGACAGCTTCGCCGTCAGCGAAGAGACGATAGCCGCCTTTGAAGCCGAGCATAATATCCATATCGAACTGCTCCCCTCTGGCGACGCGGGAGCCGCGCTGAACCAAGCGATTTTAGCCAAAGAAGACCCGTTCGCCGACGTTTTCTTCGGCGTAGACAACAGTTTTATGAGCCGTGCCCTAGATGCCGACCTCTTCATCCCGTATAACGCGCCCGCCCTCAGCAATGTGGACAGCGCATTGCAATTAGACGACAGCCGCCGCCTCATCCCGATTGATTACGGTGATGTCTGCCTCAATTATGATAAAGCGTGGCAAGGAACATTGCCCCAAACGCTCACCGATTTAACCGATCCCGCCTATAAAGGATTACTCGTGGTCGAAAATCCGGCGACATCCAGTCCCGGCCTTGCCTTTTTGCTGGCAACTATCAGCGAGTTTGGCGTGGATGGGGAGTACGATTATTTGGACTTTTGGGCGGAACTACGCGCCAATGAAGTGCTGATCGCCAACGGCTGGGAAGAGGCGTATTACGGCTCTTTTTCAGTAGCCAGCGAAGGGGACAAACCGTTCGTCGTCTCCTACGCCAGCAGCCCGGCAGCCGAGTTTATCTACGCCGATCCCCCTGTTGAGGAGCCCCCCAGCGGCAGCATCACCGCCGATTGGATGTGCTATCGCCAAGTAGAATTTGTCGGCATTTTGCAAGGGACAACGCAGGAAACGGCCGCCCAACAGTTCATTGATTTCATGCTGTCGAACAGCTTCCAAGAGGATATTCCGCTCAATATGTTCGTCTTTCCCGCGCTGGATGGGGCTGTCCTGCCCGATGCGTTCGTGCAATGGGCGGAGCAGCCCGCCAATGTGCATACCGTTCCCCCGCCACAGATTGAAGAGAATCGGGAGCAGTGGATTGAGGAGTGGACGGCCGTTATGCTACGGTAACTGATTTGTCAGAATGAGACACGGATTGCGCTAATTTGCGTCGTGCCATCGCATATCTTAATATAACGATGGAACGCAGATGCTTTGCACGCGGATTTTGCGGATGGGGGCAGATTTTCTTAGAACCCGCCCCCGTTCGCGTTATATTTATCTACGGAGTCTATAATGATCACTCTTTTGACAATACTTGCCTTAATAACGGCCGTCTTAACCATTCGCGCCCAATATGTTGACACTGCCCAAAAGCAGGAATACCTGTTTAAGCCGCTGACAACGCTGCTGATTTTTGGCATCGCGTTGCTGGGAAAGGGGGAGGTGACGGCCGTTTACAAGACTCTCATCCTCATCGGCCTCATTTTCTGCTTAGCAGGTGACATTTTCCTCATGCTGCCCGACAAATACTTTCTGGCTGGATTACTCAGTTTCCTCATCGGCCATCTTTTCTATCTGGGCGCATTCTCCAGCGACACCGCACTGGCACTTTCAATCTGGCTGCTACCGTTGGCACTGTATGGTGCACTCGTCTATGGGCTGCTGTACAAGCATCTAGGCAAAATGCGCTGGCCGGTGTTGGCATATATCTTCGCCATTATGCTGATGGCGTGCAAAGCGTTGACCCGCTACTCCACCATCGGAACGACGGGCGCGTTGATCGGAGCGATTGGCGCACTCTTCTTCGTCTTATCCGACACGGTGCTGGCCTTTAATCGGTTCAAAAAGCCATTTATTCAGGCACGATGGTTGACATTGACAATGTATTGGTTGGCGCAATGGTTGATCGCGTTGTCAGTTGGATAGCAAGTATGCAAGTGGTAAATAATAATCAAAACAAAGTGTGAACTCAAAAATTCAGTTCCACTCCCCCACTACTCAGCTCCATCGTATGGCCTTCAATTAGACAGATACACTAAACCACATAACTCCTCAAAGAGCCAATATTCATAAAAAAGGCGTGTGTAGTCGCTGATTTTCCGAAATCACCTGTTTTTCAGTGGAGTCATATCATTACCACCACTCTCGGCGATGAAGATAGTGAAAAAGGCGAGCTAAATCAAGGTGGCGAAGGTATCAATTACGATTATAGTATCGTGTCCTAAACAATTGATAGCACATTTCTCGAAGTAGCGATTTTCTTGAAACTCTGATATAGTGTGTCAGTAACGATATATTATCTCAACATAATCTCCCCTTCGACCAATTACTAAAATCAAAACTATTTGACTTAGTTACCAAATAAGACAGTTTCGGGAAAATAAATAAACATTCAATTCGAAATTGTCGCCAGCGGCCTCCGAAAAATGATGCAATTCCCCTTGATTATTTTTTGGGAGTCGCCTAATATCTGGCAATTCTCGCTCCTCGACTGAAATAGAATATAATTTTCGTAAAGATTTCACGCTAAAAGCTATCTTTCAGCCGAGTACCTTAACATAAAGCTACGATAATTACTACCTAATACCCAAGTAAATTTAAATAAAGGAGGTGGCTTACGAAGAAATTCTAGTATATTGAACGCTCAGTTAATTTTCACATTCAACCTATATCAAAGGAGAAAAAGAACATGATTAAGAAATCTATATTAAAGATTATTACCCTGATGGTACTTGCATCAATGATGTTGTCCGCTTGTGGTGGTGAAGATACAGCCGCACCTGCTGAAGAAACTGTTGCACCCGCCGCAGAAGAAACTGTTGCACCCGCTGAAGAAGATACAGCACCCGCTGAAGAAGATACAGCACCTGCTGAAGAAGATGCAGCATCTGCTGAAGAAGATGCAGCATCTGCTGAAGAAGATGCAGCATCTGCTGAAGAAGATGCAGCATCTGCTGAAGAAGATGGTTGCTCTGCTACTATCCTAACAGACGGTGACTATGACCGTGTTTACGAATTAGCCAATTACGAAGCGATGCAAAATTGCACCATGTCTTTCGCTGGTAACCCAGATATGGCTGATCTGAATGCCCAAATTATAAACAATCCCGACTTGCCCCCAGTAGAAGAACGTCTTCCTGCTGAACCATTGGTTGTTGTACCTTACGAAGCTATTGGTCAATATGGCGGCATTTTCCACGCAACTTCAAACGCAACCGAGTCTGGTACTTCTGACTTCTTGGCAGTTCGTCACGTCAACTTCGTTCGCTACGGCGATGACTACGTTACCATTGAATCCAATATCGCTAAAAGCTGGGAATGGAATGATGATTTTACCGAAGTAACTTTCATCCTCCGCGAAGGCCACAAATGGTCAGATGGCGAGCCATTTACCTCTGCAGATGTTGCTTTCTGGCTGAACGATATTGTTCTCAACACAGATGTTTATGAAAATACACCTAGCTGGGTTCAATTTGGCGACAGCACAATGACCATTGAAGTGATTGATGAAACAACTTTCACGCTCATTTTCCCCGTGCCAACCCCTGGTATTTTGAGCTTCTTCGCAACTACTTTCCGCCAACCCTTCCAACCCAAACATTTCTTTGATGCAAAAGTTGCTGGCGGCATGGATTTTGTTGATGCCGTTGTACTTTACTACGGTCTTAGCGATTGGACTGATGTCCCCTCTCCATTACTTGGCGAAAAAGCAGAAGATGTAAAACCCACGCTTGAATCCCATATTTTGGTTGAAGAAACCACCGAAGGGCGCCATTTTGTTGCCAATCCTTATTTCTTCATGGTTGATACTGTTGGAAACCAATTGCCTTATATCAACGAACAAGACGAAATCTACGTCCCAGACGCAGAAGTTCGCAACTTAAAAATCACCAATGGTGAAGTTGACTATAAAGTTCAGTCTATCTCCATCATCGACTACCCTCTCTACAAAGACCACGAAGAAGATGGCGATTACACCGTTGGCTTAGGCTCAGGTGTTGGCGCGAATTTATTCTATGGCTTTAACTTGACCCACGAAGATGAAGGCTTACGCGAAATTTTCATGGACCTTCGCTTCCGCCAGGCAATGTCTTTGGCTATTGATCGGGATGAGATTGTCGAATTGATTTATCTTGGTCAGGCAGAACCCATGCAAGCCACCCCCGCAGACAGCAATACAGTCAACTTTGTCACAGATGAACATAAGAATGCCTTCATCGAATACGATCTGGCTGGTGCAAACGCACTGCTTGATGAAATGGGCTTAGTCGATACCGATGGAGATGGTCTCCGCGAACGTGCCGATGGCTCTGCTCTCGTCATTGAACTTCAATACTCCACCCAAAGTGGTCCTGCTCAAATTCAAGAATTGATAAAGAGCTATTGGGATGCTGCTGGTGTCGCAACTACCCTCAAAGAAGTCACCTCTGATGAGTATCGCGAAAGAGGCACGACTAATGGCGCAGATGTTATCACCTGGTTATATGATGGCACCGCTGGTGCAACTATCGTACTCAATACTGAAATGCTCTTGCCACCATTTGGTTACGCATTCAATCCTGGCATAGCTTATCTATGGGAAGAATGGGTTCGCACAGATGGTGCATCAGGCGTTGAGCCTCCTGCAGATGTCCTCGAACTCTACGATCTTGTCACAGAATTCCTCCAATACCCACTTGGATCCGCAGATAGTGATGCTCTAGGTGCGAAGATTGTTGATATTCATGTAGATAATCTATTCAAAATTGGTATTGCCGGCAATATCCAAATGCCTATCATTCACACAAATCACCTGCATAACTTTGGACCTTACACGGTAGTCAGCTACGACTACTACCGTGTTTACCCCATGATCCCTGCAGAATGGTACTTCTCTGAGTAATATACGTTACAAAAAACTGACAGGTCTTCATAACCTGTCAGTTTTTTGTAAACACCCTCATGAAGTTGGGAAATTATTTAATCCCCCAACTTCATGAGGGCAAGCTCTTAAAAAAGATAGATACCTGCTTCCGCAGGTATGGCAACTTTCGGGTTTAATTTAATCCCTATTCCTTACCATAATACTTCATCCATTGTAACTACTCAGCCATTGTCCAAATTAACCACAAAGACACGAAGAACACGAAGTTTTTTAAGATTTTCTTTGTGACCTTTGCTTCTTTGTGGTGAAATAATTGATGGGCTGAGTAGTT
Source organism: Anaerolineae bacterium (assembly GCA_015486215.1). Lineage (GTDB taxonomy): Bacteria > Chloroflexota > Anaerolineae > Promineifilales > Promineifilaceae > S016-13. The sequence goes on from WFSA01000332.1 coordinate 14,372, forward strand.
ACCAAATAGTTTAGCTTTTTTCACGTTCCACATCCGTACTTCAAGGAAAAAGATATGGTCAAATTTTTAGTTCAACGTACAATCGGCATGATAATAACAATGTTTTTCGTGTCGATGATGGTATTTGCTATCATGGAGCTTCCTCCTGGCGATTACGCCGAGCGGTGGGCGTTCCGTAAATTTTCGGGAACAGGAGCTCAGATCACCGAGGCAGACCTTGATAATATCCGAGCAAATTTTGGGCTTGATCGCCCCGCTCCAGAGCGTTATTTCAAGTGGATCAGCGGCATTGTCTTACACGGCGATTTTGGCGAAGCCTTTGCGTTTCAGACTTCCGTAAATAATGTTATTGGGCAAAAAATCTGGCTGACTCTTGCCATTCTTTTTTTTACATTAGTCGTGACCTATCTGGTTTCGATACCAGTGGGCATATACGCGGCCGTCAGGCGTAATTCAATTGAAGATTACGCGCTGACAGCCTTTAGCTATTTGGGTTTTGCCCTGCCCAACTTTTTACTGGCTTTGGTCTTGCTCTATGTCTCCATCACCGTTTTCGACTCATCGGTTGGCGGTCTTTTTTCACCCGAATACGCCGACGCACCCTGGAGTATAGACAAAGCTAAGGATCTTCTCAGTCACCTCGTTATTCCCGCTATTATTTTGGCTTGGTCAGCCACCGCTTTTCAATTACAGACAGTACGAGCAACCATGCTTGATGAACTTAACACCCTCTCTGTGACCGCAGCCCGCGCCCGCGGCGTTCCAGAGTGGAAATTACTACTCAAATACCCCGCTCGCTTGGCAATCAATCCTGTAGTGAGCACGATGAGTTTTGATGCCAATCGCATTTTCTCGGAGCTGCCGATTGTGGCCCTTGTTTTAGGTCTCCCCGAATTGGGCGAACTTTTGCTTAAATCATATCTGGATTTAGATATGTTTGTAGCGGGTGCTATTCTACTCATCCTGACTTTTATGATTGTTTTTATGAATTTTCTCTCCGATATTTTCCTCGCGATTTTAGACCCGCGAGTTAAACTAATAGAAGGTTAAGGGATATGACAACTACTAATTTGTCCCCACAAGAAGAACAGTCTCCCGTTACCCAAACAGAGTCAAAAGAGGCGCAACGTTATTATTCTGCAACCCAATTTCAATTAATTTGGTGGCGTTTTCGTAAACATCGTCTCGGTCAGGCGGGCGCGCTTATCTTGCTCACGATGGCTCTGGCAGGGCTTTTTGCCGAATTCTTTGGTCCCTACTCTGGCATAACTCGAACTAGTGAAGCGGTTTTAGTTGCTCCTCAAGCTCCTCGTTTTTGCAATGATGATGGCTGTGCCTTGCGTCCATTTCTGCCTGGTGTGACAGCAGAACGCAACATGGAAACCTTGCGGATGGAAACAAAAATCGATTTATCTGTGCGGCGAGATATTTACTTCTTCATCAAGGGCGAAGAATATAAATTACTAGGGATATTCAAGATGAATACACATCTCTTTGGTATAGAGGAAGGCTCAATTCATCTCTTCGGAACCGATAGTCTAGGACGAGATATTTTCTCGCGCGCTCTTCTCGCTACTCGAACATCTTTATCCATTGGTATATTCGGTGTCATAATCGCCTTTGTGCTGGCTTTGGTAATTGGCGGCACAGCGGGCTACTTTGGCGGCGGACTTGACTACGGTATTCAACGCCTAACAGAAGTAGTACGCGTTATTCCTGTAATTCCGCTTTATATGGGTTTAGCGGCTGCCTTCCCGAAAGAGTGGTCGTCTACGCAAGTTTATTTTGCGATGACGCTGGTTCTGGCTCTGGTGGGTTGGCCTACTTTAGCCCGCCGTATTCGAGGGAAGTTATTGAGTCTGCGTGGAGAAGATTATGTCATCGCTGCTAGATTATCAGGAGCGGGACCTAGTCGTATTATTGCGCGGCATCTACTCCCTGCCTTTATGAGCTATATTATTGTTGACTTGGTGATTTCCTTCCCCTTTATGCTCTTGAGCGAGACCGCTCTTAGCTTTGTTGGCTTGGGATTACGCCCGCCAACAGTTAGCTGGGGTGTTCTTTTACAGGATGCTCAAACAGTTCGTGCTATCGAACAAGCACCATGGCTCTTTATACCGGCTCTTTTTGTCATCATCGCCGTGCTATCCTTTACCGTACTTGGTGATGGGTTGCGCGATGCAGCAGATCCATACCAAGTGAGTAACTAGGAGATAATTTCATGGCAAACCCAAAACAAAATACAGATGATAATCTCTTAGAAGTAAAAAATCTTAAAATCTCTTTTAAAACGGATGAAGGAATTATCACCGCTGTTGACGGGATTGACTTCTCTGTCAAACGCGGACAAACATTGGGCATTGTAGGTGAAAGCGGATCAGGGAAAAGCGTAAGCACATGGTCAATTATGCGCCTTTTGCCCAAGAATTCGATCATCGACAAAAACTCTTCGATTAAGTTTCAGCGCAAAAGCGGAAAAGTTGTTGAAATGACAAAATTCAAAAAAAACGGCCGTGAACTGCGTAAGATTCGAGGTGGAGAGGTAGCCTTAATCTTTCAGGAGCCGATGAGTTCCTTCTCTCCCGTCTACACCATCGGCAATCAAATTATGGAGGCGGTTCTTCATCATCGCGACGTAACAAAAAAAGAAGCCGAAGAAATTGCTGTTGATATGCTGGATCGCGTGGGTATCTCAAATCCACGCCAACGATTTAAACAGTATCCCTACGAACTCTCTGGCGGGATGCGGCAACGAGCGATGATTGCGGTAGCCTTATCCATGAATCCCTCCTTGCTAATTGCTGATGAGCCAACTACATCTCTTGACGTAACTATTCAGGCACAAATCTTGGAGTTAATGAACGAGCTACAAGAAGATTTGGGGATGTCAATCATCTTCATCACGCATAACTTGGGCGTTATTGCTCAAGTGGCCGATGAGATCAATGTGATGTATCTAGGAAAAATCGTGGAGCGAGGCACAACAAAAGATATTATTCACGAGCCAAAACATCCTTATACACAAGCCTTATTAAAAGCGATCCCACGTCTGGATCGGATCGGCGAACGGCTAACAGCTATCCGTGGCGATATTCCCAGCCCGCTATCACGCCCGACTGGCTGCCCCTTCTACACACGTTGCGGAAAAGTGATCCCCGGCGTTTGTGATGTAAAAATGCCAGAGTCAACTCATCTCAGCGATACCCATACCGTATATTGCTTCTTACACGAGGAAAAAGATGTCTGATACCTTACTTGAAATTAAGGACTTAAAAGTCCATTTTCCCATTCGTAGCAAAAAATTATTTGGTGGAGTTACGCAATATGTCAAAGCTGTGGATGGCGTTAGTTTTCGTATCGAAAAAGGCGAAACATTAGGTCTCGTTGGCGAAAGTGGATCTGGTAAAACCACAGTAGGGCGTTCCATTCTGCGGGCAATTGAACCGACCGAAGGAAAAATCGTCTTTAATGTAGACGGAGAAGCTTTTGATTTGTCGAAATTGACAGATAAAGAGTTGCGCGGTTTTCGTAAGCATATGCAATTAATCTTTCAAGACCCTTACTCTTCGCTAAATCCACGCATGACTGTTCGCGACATCATTGCTGAACCCCTCGTGGCACAGAAATTAGCCAAAGGTGGTGAAGTTGATGAGCGTGTGCGCGAAGCTGCGGCACTCTGCAAACTCAATCTGGAATTTTTGCGCCGTTTTCCTCATGCTTTCAGTGGTGGGCAGCGACAGCGCATTGGTATTGCTCGCGCGCTCATCTCCCGCCCACAGTTTATCGTTTGCGACGAATCGGTCTCTGCACTTGATGTTTCCATTCAGGCAGAAATTCTCAACCTGCTCATGGATTTGCAAAAAGAATTTGGATTCACATTTCTCTTCATTGCTCATGATCTAAGCGTAGTAGCACATATTTCCAAACGAGTCGCGGTGATGTATTTAGGTCAGCTCGTTGAATTAGCTCCCACAAAAGACCTTTTTTATACTCCAAAACATCCCTATACAGAAGCGTTAATGTCCGCAATCCCTGAAGTAAATCCAGATCAAGAGATGAACCCCGTCCATTTGGCGGGTGAAATCCCAAGCCCAATTAATCCCCCATCTGGTTGCCGTTTCCACACTCGCTGTCCCTATACAAAGGATATGTGCAAGACAGATATACCAAAATGGAAAGAAATTGAAGATAATCATTTTGTATCCTGTCATTTTGCAAATACGCTCACCTTAAAGGGTGCGGAAATACCAACTTCGGTAGACGCTAATTAATCGGCAACAAGCCTAAAAGGAGAGTGTTTCATGATGAAAAAAATCCTGATTCCCCTCACAAAATCGCCATTCAGCCATAAGATATTGGACGAGGTTAAGAAATTCGTTCCAGTAAAAGATAGCAAACTCATTCTATATTATATAACTAGACCGCCGAAAGGGTTGGGGTTTGCCGCGACTGATTATCGCTCTGATTACGCGCTGAAACCCGACGGAGAGCCGCTCGGTCCAAAGGCGCATCCCGTTTTCCCCAGTCAGGAAGAAGACAGTATTCAGTCGGATGTCGAAGTTGCCCTACTTGCTGAGACGAACGCTTTGCAGAAAATGGGTTACGAGGTTTCCGTGCAAACTTGTTTTGTTGATGATGTGGTTAGCGAAATTGTACGCATCACAAAACGGGATAAAATCGATCTAATCGCCATGTCTACGCAGGCGCGGGTGGGTGTTCCCCGCTTCTTTTTTGCGGATATTGCTGAAAAGCTCATGCAAAAAATGGCTATTCCTTTTCTGTTGATTCACCCCAAAGATTAACAGGATGGAAAGGGACGCGTCTGTTTTTAGCGTTTTAACTTTAGGTTCTTCAGGGTTTCCCGTGATTCTACCCCATCGTATTCATGTTATTGGCACGTCGGGGTCGGGCAAGACCACATTGGCGCGGCAATTGGCTGAACGATTGGGCTGTCCGCATGTGGAATTGGACGCGCTCAATTGGGAGCCGAAGTGGACAATGGCTGACAATACCATCTTTCGTCAACGTATCCGCGACGCGCTGCAAGGGGAATGTTGGACGGTAGATGGCAATTACAGCCGCGCTCGTGACATTATTTGGGAGCGAGTAGAGATGATTGTATGGTTAGAATATGGGTTGCCGCGCATTTATTGGCAATTGTCTAAGCGCACATTCCGCCGTATACTGCTACGCGAAAACCTATGGGGAACGAATCGTGAACATTTTTCAACACAATTCTTTAGCCGTGATTCGATATTTTTATGGGTGTGGCAAACGTACGGCCGTCGCCGTCGAGAGTATCCCCCTTTGTTAAAGGAAATGGAGGGAAAAGGGGTAACGGCCGTTCGCCTCACATCCCCCCGTCAAACAAAAAAATGGTTGAAGGAGATGGGATAAACGGCCGTTGACCATAACAATTGTTTACTATTTTCAGGTATACTTACTTCAAACAAATAACTGCTCCAACACGATTACATAAAGCATTAAAACGTACACACCTTACTCCAAAGGGTGTGTTTCATTTCGGTAGAAGTGACAATCACAGGGCATATAATCTTGGTCAAACCAAATCCGTTCGCCCCATGACAGTCACTATCAAAAACTAATGAAAACTGAAAAACTAACCCTCCTCTCCACCGTTCAACTATTCCGCGATCTGTCCCCCAATGATTTAGAAAAAATGGACAGCCAACTTACCATGTCTACCTGCCAGACAGGTAAAATTTTCTACATGCCTGAAGACAGCGGCGAAGTGCTGTTTTTGCTAAAAAAAGGGCGCGTGCAACTTTACCGTATCGCCCCCAATGGCAAAAAAATCATCGTCAGCATGTTAGGGCCGGGCGCAATTTTTGGCGAAATGTCATTGGTCGGGCAAGGGATGCACAATACCTTCGCCGAAGCGGCCGAGCCATGCGTTTTATGCGTGATGGGCAGATCAGACGTGGAGCGGCTCATCCGTGAAAAACCAAATGTCGCCTTCCGTTTTGTAGAAGCGATGGGCAGCCGGCTGAGCGAGCTAGAGAAGCATCTGGAAAGCATCGCCTTCAAAAGCATCCCCGTGCGATTGGCTGTTTTACTATTGCAATTAGAGAAAGAGCAGGGCCGCAACGCCTTGGTGAAAGGGTACACCCATCAAGATTTAAGCGAAATGCTAGGCACATACCGCGAAACGATCACTCAAACACTAAACGAGTTCAAAACCGACGGCTGGATCGAAATTGGCCGAAAGAAACTCTTCCTGCTAAACATGGATGCGTTGCAACGATTGGCCGTAGAGTGAGGAGCGGGCAAACGGGCAAGTATGCAGGTTTGCAAACTTGCACACCTGCACACATGCAAACTCCCCCCTACATTTCTTCTCGATAGCTAAAATTATGCTTTTTGCGAGCGGCTAGGACAGCGCGACGGAGGATTTCATATACGTCAGTTGGGCTTTTTACATTTTCTAAGACAATGGAGGGGTGGCTTGTGTCGTGACTGCGAATGTTGATGTCACCGATTTTGAGCAAACGCTCGCTCATCGTTTGGCTGTAATCAACATCTTGGATGCGTACCAGTTCGACATTTTCGTATGTTTTGCCCAAAAGACCTTCGGTAATGCGAATACGCTCATCGGTGATGATATAGTAGCGGGTCATGGATAAAAACGGCCGTCCCTCCCATAAAATATCCTCCTTATCATCATCCAAAAGGGCTGCCGCCGCTGATCGGGAATTCCCAATTGTCTCATCAATACCTTGATCCAATCCCCGCAGCGCGGCCGTTGTCACCGTTTCGATCAACGCAGTTTGCGTCTCCTTATCCAGACAACTCAAGTCTAACTCTTTCTGGGCAATCGCCTTCCATATATCTGCATTCATGCGTGCTTCAATTTTTTCAATCGACATAACAACCTTCCCTTGGGTTTATTCCCTGCAAAATCTAATTATTTTATCTGCGTTTATGTATCTTCTCAATGAATCGTGGACAAGACTTTACGAATTTCGTCAGCACTTTATTTTACACGAGTATCATTAGGAAAATTTGTCAAGTCTCCCCAGAATACTGAGAAGATACGCGTTTATCCTGAAAATCTTGGCAATCTGCATCCTATTTTACCATCTTAAACAGCAAAGATACCCATCCCTGCTTCAAGCCATGCCAAAATTTACAATAATCTAATAAAAAGGTTGTATCATATCGCATGTATAGTTGTCAAATATGGTTGTGCTGGCTAAAATGCGCGGCTGATTAAAACTATCTCACCATAGAAACACAGAAAAAATATCTATATTCTCCGTGTCTTCATGGTCAACTCACATAGTATCTTCTCAAAATTTCGGGGAGACTTGACAGGTTTTCTATAATACTCTCGTGTAAAACGCGAGACTCTTATGAAACCTGTCAAGTCTTTGCCCCAATTTATTGAGATGTTACCTCACATAATAGTTAAACAATTGGACATGCTTCAAATAGAGATAAATATCTTTACAGTTTAATATGACACAAATTTTCAGGATTATCGAAATGAACACAGATTTCGTAGATTGACGCAGGTAAAAACATTCAATCTGCGCTAATCCGCGAAATCTGCGGACAATTTCTTGTACATGGTACAAGAATATCACTGATAAGGTACTAAGGTATTTTCTCAATAAATCGTGGACAAGACTTGACAAATTTCATCAGCACTTTGTTTTACACGAGTATCATGAGGAAAATTTGTCAAATCTCCCCAGAATACTGAGAAGATACATACTAAGGTACTACTATCTTCTAC
>WFSA01000333.1 GCA_015486215.1 Anaerolineae bacterium
GCGGGGCTTGCGTTGGGGAAATTGGGAATGACAGCGTACACCCTTTACCAAATCGGCCAAAACCTATTTAGTAATCGTCTATAAATTAGTTCGTAGTAACGACTTTAGTCGTCCAGACCGCTAAAGCGGTTACTACGAACAAAAAAGGGAAGTTGTTTTTAGACGCTTACTTAGCGGCTAACCCGTAGGGCAAGTTTGCAAACTTGACCTATGCCCATTTTGGAAATAAACATGAACGAAAAACAAACTAGTTCTCCCCATATGTCGGCCGAAACGATAAAAGCAGAAAACATCGTACAAGGCACTCAACAGCAGACAATACTTGGTGATAAAGTCGGTCGCGACAAAGTTGGTCACGATAAAATTGAAGGCGGTCAATACAATATCTCCCTTAGTTCCCCCGAAGAGATAGCTCGCTTTGTGGCCGAACATAAAAAAATAAAACAAGAAATGGAGCAAAGCGGAGACAAAACAGCCGCATTATTCCACACCTATCACGAAAAACATGTTATTGAACTTTCCAAACCCCGCTTCCAATTAGACAGCCGTTTTGTGCAGCTCACCTTGCTCATCGATCAAGGCAAAAACGCACAACACGGCCGTTTTGTCCCCGACAGCCAACGGCAAAAATACAACAGTTTAACCACCCTGCTAAATGATATTGATGAAAAAGCGGCCGTTTTACTTGGCAAACCCGGCAGCGGCAAGACAACCTTGTTGCGCCGTCTGCAACTAGAACATGCGTGGACACAATTAAAAAAACCAACAGGCTGTATCGCTTTTTTTGTCCCCCTCAACCGTTACCGGCGCACAGGGTTGGGTCCGCCACCCGATCCATACGATTGGCTGGCAAAAGAATGGAAACTGTACCAGCCCCGTCTGCCCGATTTCAAAACGCTCTATGAAGCGGGTAAAATTCTCTTGCTTTTAGACGGCCTCAACGAAATGCCTCATAAAGATAAAGCCGATTACCGTCGTCGTATTGCTCGATGGCAAACGTTTTGGCAGCAAACGTATCATTATAATAACAGCATCGTTTTCAGTTGCCGCTCGCTTGATTACAGTGACTCACTTAGCGGCGAAAGCGGCATCGTTCACCAAATACAGGTTGAGCCATTAACCCCCGCTCAAATCAAACAGTTCCTTGCCCTTCATTTGGGCGAGAAAAGCGATTCGATATGGCAAATTTTGCATGATGATCCACAACGGCTCGCGCTCTTTAGCACCCCCTTTTTTTTACGGTTGCTCACCGACCAAATTACAAAGACAGGCGAAATGCCGACAGGGCAAGCCGCGTTGATTACTGGTTTTGTTCGTCGCACATTACACAGAGAAGTTACAGAGCGAAAACACCGCCTCTTTGAACCCACCACACTGTTCAGCGAAAATGATCGTGAACAAATAGTTTATGATGCGTGGGACACCCCCTTTGAACTTCCCTGTGAAGGTGAACTGATCCCCGCCTTGGAGCGGCTTGCGTATCAGATGCAAGTGGGGCGCGAGGCAGAGGAAGCTGGGCTGGTGCGTATCCAGATGCGCGAAGCCAAAAAATGGCTGAAACACCCATCTGCCGACGACATCATTCAAGCAGGTGTTCAACTGAACGTATTGGACAAAGAGACGGGACGGCTGGAGATCACATTTTTCCATCAGCTCGTTCAAGAGTATTTTGCTGCCCGCACTCTTGCCCGCCATCCCGAACCCGTGCGGCTGACCGTGCCGTGGCACGTTAACAAAGTAGATAAATCGGTAGCTGACACTGTAGATGAATTAGATGTCAGCAGTCCGCTGCCCCGTCTGCCGGCCACAGGATGGGAAGAAAGCACCTTATTAGCGGCGGCGATGAGCCAGAATCAGGAGGCATTTGTCAATGGTCTGATGACTCCCGCGTTGCCGTTGGCCGCCCGTTGCGCCGCTGCAGCCGAAGTGTCTATTTCGACGGCCTTGAAGAAACGCTTGCAAAATGAACTAATAACCCGTATTGAAAACAACAAAGCCGACCTGCGCGCCCGCATTGATGCCGCTGAAGCATTAGGCGAATTGGGCGATCCCCGTTTTCAACAACATGATGGGGCGTATGGCAAATATTTATTGCCACCGATGGCGATGATAGCGGCTGGGAAATATCCAATGGGTGACGACAAGAGCGACTATGCTGATGAAAAACCTGCCCATACGGTGCCGATTGCCGCCTTTGAACTTGCCATTTTCCCCGTGACAAACAAAGAATACCGCCTGTTTATGGATGCCGACGGGTATGAGAATGAACGCTGGTGGCAGACAGAAGCCGCCCGCGCTTGGCTGCGCGGTGAGGGAAGCAGCGAAGGGCAAAAGCAATCTGTGCGCGACCTGGTTCAACAATTACAAGGGTTTTCAGAAGAACAGCTGCATCAAGTGCAGGCAACGCCAGAACAACTTGACCAATGGCTTATGTTGAAAGGTCTCTCCTCTGAAGCGTTAGAAGACCTATTGGAAGAGCGGTATTCCAGTGGTGAGCAATATCGCCAGCCAGCATATTGGGACGACAGCCGCTTTAAGCACCACGCGCAGCCTGTGGTGGGAATCACATGGTTTGAAGCGAGAGCATATTGTGCGTGGTTATCCGCACAAACGGGAGACAGATATCGTCTGCCAACAGAGGCTGAATGGGAAGCGGCGGCACGGGGCAAAAAAGGGCGAAAATACGCTTGGGGAAACGCATATGATACGGCTCGTTGTAATACATTTGAAACCCATGTTCGTGCCACCACACCAATCGGCGTTTTTCCAAACGGCCGCACACCCGAAGGCATAACTGATTTAAGCGGCAATGTATGGGAATGGACGACGACAATTTGGGGAGCAACTTTGCAAAACCCTGACTTCACCTATCCATACAAGGCTGATGACGGCCGTGAGGATGTAGGTAGCACAAATGTTCGGCGTGCCTTGCGCGGCGGTTCGTGGTTCAACAATCGGAACAATGCGCGCGCGGCCTACCGTGACTTCAACTTCCCGCATGATCGTAGCAGCGATATCGGGTTTCGGGTGGCGGTGGTGCGTCGTTCCCCATCTCATCAAGATCACTGATCACTGC
>WFSA01000334.1 GCA_015486215.1 Anaerolineae bacterium
CCCGTTTTACCGATATTTGAGTTTTGTCGTCCCCCACCCTAAACCTCCCCCGAAGGGGGAGGGAACTTGCTCCCTCTCCCTTTGGGAGAGGGTTGGGGTGAGGGTAAACTCCAAAGTTAAATGGGTAAGTTATTTAAGTCCCATTACTAATCACCCACCCGTCCCGTTTCCCTCTATCTCCGTCGCTATCGCTGTCCTCTATCTTTCAAGTAACGGTATAGTGCGCCCAATGCGCTGGTCGGTTCAGACGGCCGTTCTGTCCGATACCTGCGCGTGCTTTTGCTGCGACTGATATGCAAAAACCGTTTGGCGCGGGTGATGCCGACATAAAAGAGGCGTAATCGTTCGCTGATGACATTGATATGTGCCGATTCCGTCGGCGTGCGCCCCGCGTGACCGCCCGTGTTGCCCATCAATTCATACAGAGCCGCTTTCACCTCTGCTGTCGGATCGCCGCCGAGATGGGCGTATGTGCCTTGAAAATAAGCATCCAACGAGCTGGGAATCCAGCCGCCATCTATGCCGACAAGGAAAACCGCATCCCATTCCAGCCCTTTCGATTTATGCTGGGTCGCCAGCGTGATACGGCCGGGCGCAGGTTCATACCCTGCATCGGTGGGCGACGGGATGGGGAGCGATCGACGGCCGTCAGCCACATTCTTTAACTCCGCCGCCAGTTCAGGCAGTCGCCACTCTGGATTAGCGTCCCGCCATTGGCGCATAATGCTGCCGATTTGATACGCCAGCGAGAGATCAGCTTCGTTTGTTTTGTCCCCTTGCGTGAAGAGCGCGTCACCGAGCGCGAGCATGAGATCGTTGATGGGCAACGGCCGTAAAGCGAATAAAATTTGCAAGAAATGGGTAAACAACTGCACGCATGCCGCATCCGTTTCCGTCGTGCGCCCCGTTGGCAGCGCGTCCATCCCCCCCGCATCATTTTTGGGAAAGAGCAATTTTTCCACATGGCGCACACTGCTGAGGAGAAGGATAATTTTGTCAGGCTGTTCGCAAGCGGCGGCGGGATGGTCTAGCGCGTGCAGGGCAGCGAAAGCGACGGGCAAAGTCTTGCTACTGATCGGATCGGCCAGCAGAGCCAGCATCGCGTGGAGAGCGGCGGCGATCTCCCGTTCGCGCCCATTGCCATTGAGCAGATTATCATAATCCGTCTCCGCCTTGTCGAGATAGTCGGCAAGGTCGTGGCCGGTGCGGTTGATAGGAACGAGAATGGCGAGAGTGCGGTCGGGGAATTTTTCGGCGTACAGACGGGCGAGACGGGCGACGCGCGGCAATTCATCCTCTTCTCGGCGGTCGTACACTTGAATATGGATGCCCGCTTCACTGTCGGGCGGATTGGGACGGCCGTCGTCAGCGGTGACGGGCAAAATATATTGGCGGCGGAAGGTGTGCCGGTGCACCTCTTCGATGGGGTGATGGTCGCAGACCCAATCTACAAGTGCGTTGGCCGCCCCGATGATGAGCGGGGCCGAACGGCCGCTATTGGGCAGCGGCAGCGAGCGCACATCAGGACGGGTAGCGAAGGCGTTGAAAAAAGCAGGATCGGCGGCGGTGAAAGAGCTGGTGATCGCCTGATTGGGATCGCCGACACGCACCCAATTTTGTTCCCCGTTTTCACCGATGAGGGCTTGGATGAGTGCTTCTTGCAACGGCACGCTGTCCTGCGCCTCATCTTCGAGAATATACGGCCATCGCTGGCGCAAGCTGTCGGCCAGATGGGGGCGTTGTTCGAGCAAATCTGTCGCGTGCCAAATGAGATCGTCGAAGTCGCGTGCGCCCTGCTGGTTGAGAATATGTTGATAACGGCCGTAAATCCCCGCCGCCATCCACAACAGCCCGTCGGCACGCTCTCCCTGTTTTTCAAGTTTCGCCATAATCATTTCAGGGCGAATACGCTCATTTTTTGCGCTGCTGATGAAGGATGCTGCCATTCTTTCGACAATGCGCCGCCATTCAACTTCCGCTTTGGGGCTGTTATTGGGCAGCAAGCTGTTCCATTCGTCTGGGTAATGGTCGATCCATTGGATGAGGGCATTGGAAAGGGCGTGCTGCTTGCCACCGTCGCTGAGTACGGCCGTTTCGCTCCCCTCTGTGCCGATCCCGCCGTCGGCAATATGGACAATTTCATGCGCCAAACTGTGCAGCGTGCGGACATCGAAGCCGCTGTCGGTCGGCAGGCCTAGCTCGCCCAGCCGTTGACGGATGCGGGCTTTGAAGGTGTCCACGCTGGCGTTGAGATAGGTAACGATGAGAATTTGCTGACTGTGGCGGTCTATACGGCCGTTTCCAATCAATTTAGCGGCCAGATAGGTCAGCGTGAATGTCTTACCGCTGCCGGGCACGGCACTGATGGCGAGACGGCCGTTTTCATAGGCCGCTATTTTTTGTTGGGCAGGACGGAGTTTTATCATGCTTCAATTGTCAATTGTTAATTGTTAATTGTCAATTGTTCATTGTAATTGTTTTTTGCACAAACGGCCGTTTCCGCTATAATTCCAGCCGCTTGAGAGGCGCTATAGCTCAGTTGGTTAGAGCGAGGGACTCATAAGCCCTAGGTCACTAGTTCAAATCTAGTTAGCGCCACAGAGAAGCCGCTTCCATTGTGAAGCGGCTTTTTTTTGCAAGGTTGCAAGTGGCAGGTGTGCAAGTAATGAACGAATCGTCTAATAACTCCGCCCCTCCGCCCCCTCGCTGCTGGCCTCTCCTTCTCCTCCTTCTTGGGGCAGGGCTGTTGGCTGGTTGGGTTTTTGTTGTCCGTCCGGCGACTTTTCTTGCTCCGATAGAGGCGGTGGATGTGGAGCAGGGGCGGATGAACAGTGTGCCGCCTGCGCCAGACGGCCGTTACACCATCGAACAAACCATCACCTCCGCCCATGACGGGCTGTCCGCTGTCGAATTGCTACTTACCCGCTCCACCGAAGCGACTGAGAGCGACGGCCGTTTGACCTTCCAACTTTTCGATGACCATAACAGACTCATCGCCGAAGAGAGCCGTCAAAGCGATGCTTTGACCCATAATCAGCCGCTCCATCTCCGCTTTGCGCCCCAGCCGCACTCCGCCCATCACCGTTACATCTTGAAAATTAGCGGCGAAGCGGGCAACCGTGTCGCCGTTTGGGGATACGATATGGATGTATACGATGGCGGCGAGATGCGCGTCGTCGGTATGGAGGTGGAAACGGCCGTGCAAGAGCTGCGCTTTACCACCCGTTACCAGCTTGCTGTTAGCAACGCCTTGCCGATGCTGGTCAGAATGGGACGCGAAAGCGGGCTGATTTTTCTGCTCGCGCTCCTGTTTTTGCCTATGCCCGGCCTGTTGCTGTTCTTTCTTTTGCCGCGATTGCCGCGTATGACCGTTTGGGCGCGGCTGGGAACGGTAATGGCGGCCGGTATCGCTCTTATCCCCATCATTTGGCAGGGATGGACATTGGTAAACGGCCGTTTCTCCCCCCTTCTTCTCTGGATTTTATGGGGTATCGGCTGGACGGCCGTTATTGTTCTATGGAAACGCCGTCCTCCCGTTTTTTCAAAAGCGGATACCCGCGCTTGCGCCGCCGCCCTGCCTGCACTCTTGATCGCCAGCCTGATCGTCCGCCTGCTCGCCGTCCGCGATCTCGCCTATCCGCCGTGGGTGGATGCCAGCCGCCACGCGCTCATCACCGCCGTCATGGCCGCCAATGGGCAGGTGCTGACCGATTACGCTCCGTATATGCCTGACGTGACCCGTTTTCCCTATCATTTTGGCTTCCACACGCTGGCCGCCAGCTTGCAATTGATGGGCGGCTGGCCGATGGAGAGGCTTCTGCTTGCCATCGGCGTACTCCTCAATGCCCTTGTCCCGCTCACTATTTATGCCGCTGTCTCCATTCTCACGCGGAAGGGATGGGCGGCGTTGCTGGCCGCTCTGCTGGTCGCGCTCCCCTTCTTTTTTCCTGCCTATTACGCCACTTGGGGACGGATGACACAGTTGACGGCCGTTCTCATCCTGCCCGTCCTCATCAGCCTCAATTGGAAATTGCTGGCGGGCGGGCGGCGGTGGCGGGATGGATGGCCGCTTGTCGGCATCCTCACCGCCGGCCTTTTTTACATTCATGCCCGCGTTTTCCTGATCTATCTCCCCTTCGCTGCCGTCACTTTTTTGCTGTTGCGCGGGCGAAACGGCCGTCGGCTGCTTTATGCCGCTCTGCTCGGCGCAATTCTAGCCGCGCCGCGCATCCTCTACCTTATCCACTTGCCCAACGTCGTCGCTTTCACCGCCAAGACGGAATTCAACTATAACGCTTTTCCCACCGCTTATGTGACCGTCGGCTGGGAACGCGCTTTTCTTGCCGCCGCCGCCGCTGCCGCTCTCGTTGTCCTTTTCAATCGTTTGCGCGGGCAAAAGTGGACGCTTCTTCCTTTTAGCTTGATGCTGTGGGTCGCCGCGCTCTTTTTTCTGCTCGCGGGGCATCGCGCGGGCCTGCCCGAGACGTGGCTCATCAATCTTAATAGCATGTATATCAGCATGTTCGTGCCGTTGGCACTGTTTTTGGGGGTGACGGCCGTTTTTATTGGGCGATGGGCGCGGGCGCGGCATTGGCTTATACAGGTTTTGGGATTCATGGCCGTCGGCGGCGTACTCTTGGGGCTGACACTTTTCGGCATTCGCCAGCAAATCAATATCATCAATCCGCAAACGGTGCTGGTACGGCGCGGCGATACCCCTGTGCTGAAATGGGCAGAGCAAAATCTTCCCGCCGACGCGCATGTGGCGGTCAATAGTTGGCGATGGCTGGGGTACACCTATGCGGGCAGTGACGGCGGCGCGTGGCTCGTGCCACTCACCAGATTATCGTCTACCACGCCGCCCGCCGATTATATCTACAATCGCTCTTTGCAGATGCGGGTGAACAAATTTAATGAGGGGGCAACGGCAGTTGCTGATTGGAGTCGTCCCGATGTGGTGGAATGGCTACGCCAAGAAGGAGTGACCCATATCTTGATCGGTCAGCGCGGCGGCTTCCTCGATCCATCTGCGCTTAATAAAAACCCATTACTCACCCTGCTTTACGCCCAAAATGGCACATTCGTCTTTGCCGTCATGGGTGGATCGTGATCATTCCCCATTTTTTACCCGCAGATTTCGCAGATCGTTCTGTTTTTTGGCGTGGCTTTATTGGGCGATTGATAATTAGCACTCCATTTCTCTCTATCATATCCCCTCATCTTTAGGTATAATCACTCCCCGATTGAATAAAATTAATGTAATTACTTAGGCTTTCTGGTATTGTAGCCCATTTCTAGCGTGTCATTCCTGCGAAGGCGGGAATTCACTCGTCTAAAAAAGGACACCTGAGTAGTTACAAACTAATAATAAACAAGGGACGATTTTTTCGTACCCTTACAGCTACTGAAAATTAAGGAGAGCAATATGACAATTAAAGTTGGTATTAACGGATTTGGCCGCATTGGCCGTCAAGTATTTAAGGCGATTTACGAAAACTATCAAGGTGTACTTGATGTTGAGGCGATCAACGATTTGATGCCGGTGGAGACGAACGCCCATATGTTGAAATATGATTCCACATACGGCCGTTTCTCTGGCAAAGTCGAAGCGAAAGATGGCGATCTCTATATTGATGATCAATTGCTGAAAAGCTACGCCGAACGGAACCCCGCCAACCTGCCATGGGGCGCATTGGGCGTGGACATTGTGCTGGAATGCACCGGCCGCTTCCGCGATCACGAGAACGCTTCCAAACATTTAGCCGCTGGCGCAAAGAAAGTGCTTATCTCTGCTCCCGGCAAAAATATGGATGCCACCTTTGTACTCGGTGTCAATGAAGGCGAATACGATCCAGAGAATCATCACATTATCTCGAATGCAAGCTGCACCACAAACTGTCTTGCCCCCGCCGCCAAAGTGTTGAACGACACCTTTGGCATCAAACGGGCATTGATGACGACCATCCACGCCGCCACCACCTCACAACAGGTATTGGATTTGGCTTCTGGCGATTTGCGCCGTTCCCGCGCCACATTGGGCAATATCATCCCCACCACCACCGGAGCCGCCAAAGCGGTCGGTATCGTTTTGCCAGAGTTGAACGGCAAAATCAACGGTATGGCGTTCCGCGTTCCCACTTTGACCGGTTCTGTTGTCGATTTAACGGCCGAATTAGAGAAAGATGTGACTGTCGAAGAGGTCAACGCCGCCCTCAAAGCCGCTTCCGAAGGGGAAGGGTGGTTGGGCAAAGTGTTGGATTATACCGAAGACCCTATCGTCTCGGCCGACATCGTTGGGCATTCCGCCTCCTCCACCATTGACGCGCTTTCCACCGACGTGATGGATGGCAATATGGTGAAAATTGTGACATGGTACGACAACGAATGGGGCTACTCCAGCCGCTTAGCCGATCTATGCGCCTTCGTCGCCGAAAAACTGTCGTAATAGAGATGGGAGATGAGGGATAGAGATGAGAGATAGAGAAGTACGAACTCTATCTCTACACTCTATCTCTCATCTCTATCTTCCAAATTATGGAACTTGTTGAATTAGAAGAGAGAATGCACGCTTTTGTGCGTGGGAAGGGGTGGTACGATCCAGAGTCGCTGCGTCCGCAGACGGCGCGGAATTTGGCGGCTTCATTGTCGATTGAGGCGGCCGAAGTGCTGGAGCATTTCCAATGGGATGACGGCTTTGTCCCCGCGGAATTGGCGGGCGAATTGGCCGATGTTGCTCTCTATTTATTGCAATTAGCCAGCGTGACGGGGATCGATTTGGAGCAAGCTATTTTGGATAAACTCAGTATCAATGCCACACGGGAATGGGATACGTGAAAATTTTAGCAGTCAGTGATCGCGTGATGGATAATTTGTATCACAGTGAAACGCGCGGAAAGTATACCGATGTCGATTTGGTGATTGGATGCGGCGATCTCCCTTATTACTACCTTGATTTTTTGTCGTCAGCGATTGACGCGCCGATGGTGTATGTGTTGGGTAATCATGACGGCGGTGAACAGCATACGTCCGACGGCCGTATCCTGACAGGTGTACGCGGCGGTGTTAATATCCACGCCCGCACCGTGCGCGAAGGCGGGCTGCTCCTCGCGGGATTAGAAGGCTCAATGCGGTATCGCCCGCACGCGCCCTTGATGTATAGCGAACGGGAGATGAAGCAGCAAGTCGCTCGTCTCATCCCCCGTTTATTGTGGAACAAACAGCGATACGGCCGTTATTTAGACATTCTCGTTACCCATTCCCCCCCGTTTGGTATCCACGACCGTAAAGATGTGCCGCATACAGGGTTCAACGTGTTCCGATCCTTTATGCGAACTTTTCGCCCGCGCTATTTATTGCATGGGCATATCCATATTTATCGTAACGATGTGCCGCGTGTGACCCAATTTGAAGATACCACCGTCATCAATGTGTATCCGTATCGGTTGATGGATTGTGAGTGTGGATGAGAGGGCGGATGAGCGTTTCCGACCCCGTTTTATCTGAAGAAAAGAACGCCCCCTCTTGTTGGTTGAAGGGGGCCTATCTGTTCGTTGTCGCCATACTTATTGTCAGTTTATCAGGCACGGCCATCGCCGCCGCTATTTGGTTCTATCAGGAGTATGCCGCCGTAGAGTCAGCCGTCATTTCCCCCGCGGTGCCCCCATCTTTTCCCCAAATAGAAGCGATTGAGCCGTCTGTCGCCCCCGCCCGTATCGCCTTTATCAATGAGGAGGGGCAGGTGGAGACGGTTGATCAAGACGGAAAGAACGGCCGTTTGCTCACTGATACCAAAAAACAGTACCGCTTTCCAGCGTGGTCGGCCAACGGCCGTATCGCCGTTCTCTCTCAATACGGCATCTATCAATTGCAAGATGAAGAGAAGGGGGAGATTGTGGAACTGTACGAACACGCCATTGAGGTGCCGATTTATCTCTACTGGCTGCCCGACGGGGAGCGATTGGGCTTTTTGGCTGCCGTCGACGGGGACGATCTCGCTCTATATATCGCTGAAAGCGGGGGAGGTGCCCCCTTTTTGCAGACGACTGCCTCCCCCTTATATTGGGATTGGTCGCCGATGGGGGAACAGATTTTTTTGCACGGCAATGGCACGGGGGCGGGTTCGCGCTTGTCGTTGATGGAGACGGGAGCGGGCGGGGATGGAGTTGTGGTGGCGCAGCCGGGATCGTTTCAAGCTCCAGATTTTTCGACTGACGGCCGTTATTTAGCGTATGCTGAAGAGCGGACGGGTGGGCAAAGTTGGCTCGTCATCTCCGATCTTGAGCCGCCGACGCTCACTCCGCATACGATTGAATCACAGCACGCCGGTCTCGTTGCGATGGGATGGAGTCCGACGGCTAATCAATTGGCGACGATCAGCGGTGAGTATCGGGGGGATGGGTTTCATGGTGCGCTGCATCTGCTGGATGTGGACAGCGGGGAAGATTGGCTTTTGAGTTCGCGCGAAGTGGGCGCGTTTTTTTGGTCGCCAAACGGCCGTTATCTCGCCACACTCACTGTCAGCCGTTTTAATGATGATATTTACGCCCGCTCAACAAGCGGGCGGGTCGGCCAAATGAGGCAAAAAGATGATCCCGTCACGCTCCAATTATCTCTCATTGAAGTGGAAAGCGGCCAGCGTCACTCGTTGACTTCTTTTCAACCGACTGACATTTTTTTGTACCAATTCCTGCCCTATTTTGACCAGTACGCGCACAGTCACCAGCTATGGTCGCCCAATAATGATGCGATTGTGCTGCCGATGCTCATTGATGGGGAGGAGCGGGTTGTGGTTGTGGGGATTGACGGCCGTGTGGAGGTGGTTGGAAACGGCCGTATGCCAGTTTTTAGCAGCCAGTAGGGGCAGGGTCGTTCAGTTCTATATGTAATTGCATGACTTAGGGAACACTCGTTTTTAACTTTGGCGTTTTACCCTCACCCCAGCCCTCTCCCAAAGGGAGAGGGAGCAAGTTCCCTCCCCCTAAAGG
>WFSA01000335.1 GCA_015486215.1 Anaerolineae bacterium
CCCCAGCCCTCTCCCAAAGGGAGAGGGAGCAAGTTCCCTCCCCCTAAAGGGGGAGGGTTAGGGTGGGGGGGCGATGACGAAACTCCAAAGTTGTTTACGAACCTTCCCTTAGCGACCCCGCCCGTTTCATCACCAAATCACAAGCGATGCACAATCGGTGAAGTTGATCGGGATAGAGTTGGGCAAAGCATCTGGCCGTAACGCCTTTCAAGGTGTGCGTTTTCTGACTGATTGGTATAAATCGTTGATTGGGGAGTAACGGCCGTTAGAAACAAAAAATCAAGCCATCCCCTCACTTTTCGACAGAAAGGGGATGGCTTGATTAAAAAGAACCTTACCAACCGAATAGGTAGATAAGCTCAGCCTCTGTGCGAGCGATAAAACCCGCATCTGTGCTTGGGGCGAGTAGTGGGACTTGAACCCACGATCTTCTGGGTCACAACCAGACGTGTTGACCACTACACTATACCCGCCATAAAGCGAAGGGGATATTAGCATAAGATACCGAGTTTGCAAATTTGATCAGCAATTCTAGTAGGGCGATTGCAACCTCCAAATCGCACTGTTAAATTCCAAATTTACACCGTTTTTAGTAGCCCCGCAATTGACATAACATGTGAATTGCGGGGAATTTATGCGTTATGATTGTCGTGATCGTTTTCGTGATCGGTTTTTTCGATTTCCGATCACGAAAACGATCACGATCACGAATTAAGGTGAGATTGCAATCGCCCTAGCAATTCTAGGGTACTTGCAACCTCAACAATTAAACACAGATTATATAGATGAACACAGATAAAAAGATCAAAATCAGTGAAATCAGCGCGATCAATGTCCAATTTCAAAACAAGATCAACATCCATCAACAAATGTAAACGATAAGAGAATATCGAATAAAGATGAACTAAAAAATTCGCCATTCACCGCACGCTTGCTATACTAGTCACGTCAACAGATATGAAACAACGGAGCAATATGAGTAACCATACAATTTTAGTTGTGGATGATGAGATATTAACCCGCAATATGCTGAAAATGTTATTTACAGTAGAGGGTTATGAGGTAGTTGAAGCAGAGGATGGCGTAGAAGCATTAAAAATGGTGGCTGAACATCAGCCGCGATGGATGGTTTTGGATGTGATGATGCCGCATATGGATGGAATTGAGGTGTGCAAACGGCTGAAAGAAGATAAAAAAACGGCCGATATCATGATCGTCATTCTCAGCGGTGGAAAATTCAAAGAGAAAGCATTAGCCGTCGGTGCAGACGTATACATGGAAAAACCGATGAAAATGGACGAACTGCTCGTTCTTTTTGCTAAAGATACTGCGTAAACAGAGTGGATAAAAGTGGATAAACGGCCGTTTATCCAATAAGGCCGTTTCTAAATTTAAATCGTATCTTCTCAATAAATCGTGGACAAGACTTGACAAATTTCATCAGCACTTTATTTTACACGAGTATCATTAGGAAAATTTGTCAAGTCTCCCCAAAATACTGAGAAGAGTAACATCTCAATAAATTGGGGCAAAGACTTGACAGGTTTCATAAGAGTCTCGCGTTTTACACGAGAGTATTATAGAAAACCTGTCAAGTCTCCCCGAAATTTTGATTGTCATTCCCGTCTTCACGGAGCCTGCCCTCACGAAGTGCCTGTCCTCACGAAGGTGGGGATGGGGGCGGGAATGACAAACGTGTAACTATTTTTCATGAATGGCCTAATAGAATAAAACAAGCGGAGGCTGCGGGTGAAAAAGTCACCCCGCAACCCCCGCTTTTGCTTCCACCACCACAACCCTGCCGCTTGCAAACCTGCAAATCTGCCTGCTTGCCTCTATAATCCCAACATGCACAAATATTTCCGCAGAACGGCCGTTTCCCTCTCCCTTCTCCTGCTCGCCTTTGGATTACGCTTCCACAAATTAGGGCATCAATCCTTTTGGAACGACGAAGGCAATAGCGCACGATTGAGCGAACGCCCGTTAGACAAGATCATCGAAGGGACAGCCAGCGACGTACACCCGCCGCTTTACTACCTTGCCCTGCACGGCTGGCGAGAATTGGCCGGCGACAGCGAATTTGGATTACGCGCCTTTTCCGCCTTTGCCGGCTTCCTGACAACGGCCGTTGTAATAGGATGGACACGGCCGTTTTCCACCCCAGCCGCCGGTTGGCAGACAGCCCGTTGGCTGACAGTCAGTCTGCTCACGGCCGTCTCCCCTCCACTCATCTATTACAGCCAAGAGAGCCGCATGTACGCCCTGCTCGGCCTGCTCGCCGTCACCTCCTCATCGGTACTGCTCCGCTGGCTGCGCCAGCAAAACCGATGGTCACTGGCAGCAGCCTATATTTTACTGATTACGGCAGGCTTATACACCCATTATTTCTTTCCCGCCGTTATCATCGCCCATAATTTGATCGTTTTATGGCATATTGCAAAAAGTGACAAAGCGTCAACCGCACTCCATTTCGCACTCCGATGGGCGGGCATGATGGTCGCCGCCCTCATCCTCTACCTCCCTTGGATGCCCATCGCCCTGCAACAGTTGGGGCGAGACGGGACGCGGGGGAATTATGGGCAGATTACGGCCGTTTTCCGCTGGCTCATTCTTGGTTCAACAAGCGGGGATGGATCGCTTGCCACAGCAGCATTGCCCGCCTATGCGTTACTCCTCTTTTTGGGAATCAAACAGCGCAATCGTACCCATCTATCCCTGCTGCTCCTCATCCCCATCCTATTTATATTCAGTATAGGCACGACAGAGCCGCAATTTTTCAAATTTTTGGTCACCGCCGTCCCGCCGTCCCTTCTCTTAATTGGGTTGGGATGGGAGAAGAAGCGTGCCTTTTTGCATCTGTTTTTACTGCTTATTTTATTGGCAGCGACGGCCGTTTCTCTCAATAATCTATACAACAATCCCGCCTATGCCCGCGCCGATTACCGCTCCATCGCCGCCGCCATCACCGCTGATGCACACCCAAATGCGGGCATTATTTTAGACGCGCCCAACCAATGGGAGGTGTTCACCTACTATTACCATGACGACACACCCGTATACCCGCTGCCTGTCGAAACTTTCCCCACAGCGGCCGGTGTTGACATCTCTTTACGCGAGATTCTGGCGCAGCACGGCCGTTTATACGTCATTTTTTGGGGAGATACGGTACGCGATCCTGAACGGCTGGTGGAACGCTGGCTAGACGAACACGCCTTCAAAGCGACGGAACGATGGGTCAACGATGTTCGTCTGGTGATGTACGCTGTGCCGACAGAAGCGGCGGCAGGGGTGGAAACGGCCGTCAACGCCCACTTTGGCGACGGTATTCTTCTCGACGGATACACCATCACCCCGGAACGGCCGTTGGCTGGTGACGTGATGCAATTAACCCTCTTTTGGCGGGCACAAGTCGGCATAGAAACCCGCTACAAAGTATTTATTCACCTGCTCAACAGCGATGGCACTATCATCGCCCAGCGTGACAGCGAGCCAGTCGGCAACCTAAAACCGACGGACGGATGGCACGCGGGCGAAGAAGTTGTAGATAATCATGGCTTATACATTCCCGCCGATGCTGCCGCTGGAACGTATTCGATCAGGATAGGATTGTATGAAGCAGGAGGAGGAAACGGCCGTTTACCCATTCAATTCAACGGCGAACAGACGGACACGCTGCTCATCAAAACAATCACGCTACCATAAGAGCCAGAAAAACATAAGACTATTGAGAAAAACAGGACGCTAATTTCCCCGATTTTGATCTTTTTATCCGTGTTCATCCGTCCAATCAGTGTCCAATTTCAAAGTACGCAATCACCCAGCATTAATACTTGACACCCTTTCATTGCGTAGTAACATCTCTCCCATTGTGTAGATTTGTATAGATTTGCACCATTTATGGTATCTTCTCAATAAATCGTGGAGAAGACTTGACAAATTTCATCAGCACTTTATTTTACACGAGTATCATTAGGAAAATTTGTCAAGTCTCCCCAGAATACTGAGAAGATACCATTTATGGATATAAGAGAGTGATTTATGCGTAGGAAAAAAAAGATAACTATCATCGGCGGCGGCATTGCGGGATTGGCGGCCGCTTATTATTTGCAGAAAAAGTTTGGGGATGAAATCACGTATACAGTTGTGGAAAAATCGGCCGTTTTCGGCGGCAAAATCTCAACGACTAGAACGGATAAGTTCATCATCGAAGGCGGTCCCGAATCGTTCGTCACCCGCAAGCGGGAAGCGTACGATTTGTGTATTGAACTGGGGCTGGAAGATCGGCTGGTGGGAACGGAGGGGAGCGGCAAAAATTACATCCTGCATGACGGCCGTCCTGCCGCCGTCCCCACAAACCCTATCGCGCTCGCCCGCACCCCTTTATTGAGCGGAAAAGGGAAAATACGCCTGTTCAAAGAGCCGTTTGTCCCGCCGCGCATGGAGACGAGCGATGAGACCTTCTCCACCTTCATCAGCCGCCGCTTGGGAGCAGAGGCAGCTGACCATTTGGCAGCACCCGCCCTTCGCAGCATCTACTTGGCCGATATTGAAAAACTCAGCACGGCCGTTTCCTTTGGCCGCTTCACCGAGCTGGAGCAAAAATATGGCAGCATCACCAAAGGGATGTTTAGCAGCATGAAAGAGAAAAAGGCGGCACGAAAAGCATCTGGCGAAGCAAAGCCGAAAAAGTTGTCCCCGTTTATGACCCTGCGCTCTGGGCTGCTCGAATTAGTGGAGACGTTGACGGGTAGATTGACAGGTGATCTCTTACTAGAAACGGCCGTCACCGCCATCAAAAAAGTGGAGGACGGCCGTTATCAACTCCAACTCAATAATGGCAGATCCCTCGACAGCGACATCGTGATTATGGCGATCCCCACCTTTGCGATGGCCGATCTCATCGCCCCGCATGACGGCAAAATGGGCGAACTGCTGCACAGTATGCCGTATAACGCGGTCGCCACTGTGACGATGGCGTTTGATGCGGGAGATGTAGAACGGCCGTTTGACGGGTTCGGCGTTGTCGTGCCCAAAGAGGCCGGCATTCCCCTGCTGGCATGCGAAGGGATGTCTATCAAATTCAGCCATCGCAACCCAGAAGACCAAGTCGTATTGCGCGGCTTCGTCGGCGGCAAAGGGCATGAGCATCTCATCTCCCTGCCCGATGATGCATTAGTCGCTCTGGTGAAAAAACAGTTAGACAACATTTTTGGCCTCAAGGGAGAACCGACCATCAGCAGAATTTATCGGTGGCAGCCAGCCACGCCGCAATACGCGGTTGGACATTTAGAAACGATAACGGCCGTTGAAACCAAACTCGCCACCCTTCTCCCCAATATCTATATCACAGGTAGCGGCACGCGCGGCATGGGAATTCCCGACTGCATTCGCCTCGCCCAAGAGACCGTATCGAAGATAGATCTGATTTTTGGGTGACCCAGCGGGTCGCCTCTACTGAGACCACAGGAAAAATTATGAAAGAAGGCGTTTTGCTCGTTAATCTAGGAACACCAACCGCGCCGACGGCAGAAGCGGTACGGCCGTTTTTGAAAGAGTTCCTGTCTGACAAAGCGGTGATAGATTATCCGCGCTGGTTTTGGCTGCCACTGTTAAACCGTATCATCCTGCGCGTGCGCCCAGAGAAGTCGGCCAAGCTGTATCAAAATATCTGGATGGATGAAGGGTCGCCATTGATGGTTTATTCCGAGCGGATCACGGCCAAAATGCAAGCGGCCATGCCCGAAACGCAGATCATCTTAGCGATGCGATATGGCGATCCGTCCATCCGTGCGGGCTTGGAAACGATGCGGGAAAATGGGATAGAGCGGGTGACTGTGTTGGCACTATACCCCCAATTTTCGCTCACAACGGCGGGGGCGATTTTGGATAGGACAACGGCCGTTCTGCAAGAGATGAACTGGTCGCCCGTCCTCAATAAAATAGAGAGTTATTACCAACATCCGCTATACACAAACGCGATAGCGGACTCTATACGGGCATATTGGCAGGAAAACGGCCGTCCCGACAAACTCGTCATCTCCTTGCACGGCAATCCCGTCCGCTACACATGGAAGGGAGACCCGTATGTGGAGCAATGCCGCGAAACGGTAAACGCTGTCAGCGAAAATTTAGGGTTGACTGATGATATGTGGATGCTGACCTTTCAATCCCGCTTTGGCCCAGAGCCATGGCTGAAACCGTATACGGATGTTTCAGTCGAGCAATTGGGGGGAAGCGGCGTAAAGCGAATAGATGTCATCTGTCCGGGCTTCGCCGCCGATTGTTTAGAGACGATTGACGAGATTGATCGAGAAAATCGGGAGTTCTTTATGGAAGCGGGAGGGGAAGAGTTCCACTACATCCCCGCTTTGAATGATTCGGATGTGCATATTGAGCTTTTGACGGCCGTTTGCCGTGCTTGATGCTTGGATAAGTATCTTCTCAAAAAATTGGGGACAAGACTTGACAAATTTCATCAGCACTTTATTTTACACGAGTATCATTAGGGTGTGTTTCAAATGAGTTGAACCAAAGTGATTGTCACGGGGCAAACGGACTTAATTTACCCGAAACTATGCGCCCCGTGACTATCACTTCTACTGAA
>WFSA01000336.1 GCA_015486215.1 Anaerolineae bacterium
GTTGGTCTTTGCGTCGTCTGGCTGTTAATTTTATATAAATTAACGCTTTGATGGGTACAATAGCTAATCTATTGCTGGTAGGTGGTGCATTAAGAACGTCTTCTAATTACGCTCCCAGCGCAACGGGGGATAGATAATCAATACGAATGCCGCCCACTTCGATGGGAACACCCGCTTTGAAGGTCACGATTGCGCCGTGATGATCAAATGCTTCTTCGCCGACTAAAAAGTCCACACCCATCGTGGCACGAACGTAGCCGTGTGCGCCAACAGCCAATCCCCCCGCTAATGCGTAGCGGATGTTGAGCTTGCTGAGTTGAACGGCCGTTTTCTCCGCCGCCTCTCTCACATCAGAAGAAACGTACTGAAAAGCGTTGTTCAAATCCATTGTGTTTGCCCGTTGGCGCGGTTGTTGAGCATAGGATAGGTGCATGGGTTGGTATGGTTGTTTTTGAGCAAACGGCCGTTTATCTAATTTTATAAACCTCGCGGCGATGCCGTGCGTAATGTACAGTAATTAGCGCATTCGCGTCATCAAACGTATACAACACACGATAATCGCCCACACGCAACTTAAACATATCACGCCACTGCCAAGATAATGGTTCTGGATGCAGCGACACAAAATTCTCTGCTAGCCATCTGATCTTATTGAAGACTCGTTGGGCTGTTTTTTTATCCAACCGTGCCAAATCACCGGATGCTGTTGGTGTAAATTGAAATGAGTACATGCTACAAGCGTAACCCTAAGTCGGCTGCCACTTTTTCAGCGGAAAGCATTGTGCCGCCCGTCTGCACATAGTTCACAGATGCCTGCAATTCTTCTTGGAAACCATCGCGTAAAAATAATCCCTCATCAGGATCGCGAAACAAATCCTGTAAAGTTTGCGAAACGGTCTCCTTGATAATGGTTTTCAATTCTAATACACTTAAATCTGCCACTTGTATAGTTTGTGTACTCATCGTTTTATCTCCATTTTTACTCGTCGCTGACCAACGCCTCATACTCATGCCTGAAATAGCGTAACGTACTCAACGTCGGATTGGGCGCGGACTGCCCCAATCCACACAGACTATTTGATCTGACCGTGTTGCAAAGCCGTTCCAATTTGTCCAAATCGGCCGTTTTTCCATCCCCTCTAATAATTTTGTCCAACAAATTCCGAATCTGCACCGTGCCAACCCGACAGGGGATACATTTGCCACAGCTTTCATCTACGCAGAAATCCATGAAGAAGCGGGAGAAATCAGGCATCAGGGTACTGTCATCAATGACGACCAGCCCGCCAGATCCCATAATCGAGCCAAGATCGCGCAAACTTTCGTAATCGACGGGGCTGTCAAGGAATTGTGCCGGGATACAGCCACCGCTGGGGCCGCCCGTCTGCGCCGCCTTAAAGTCGCGGTCACCTGGCACACCGCCGCCGATTTCATACACAATTTCGCGCAACGTGATGCCCATCGGCACTTCAATCAAGCCCGTATTCTGTAACTGCCCCGCGAGGGCGAACACTTTCGTCCCTTTGCTTTTTTCGGTGCCGATGCCCGCAAACCACGCCGCCCCTTTACTGATGATGGTCGAGATGTTCGCCATCGTTTCCACGTTGTTGAGAACCGTGGGCGCGTTCCACAAGCCAGAGGTGGAGGGGTACGGCGGCCGAATGCGTGGAATGCCGCGCTTGCCTTCGACGGAGTGAATCAACGCCGTCTCTTCGCCGCAGACGAACGCGCCCGCGCCAATGCGGACGCTGGGGATAAAGCTGAACGCTGTGCCTAAAATAGATTTGCCGATTATTTTACGGCGGCGGGCGGCGCGGATGGCGCGGTTGATGCGCTGAATGGCGACGGGATATTCGCCGCGAATGTACAAATAGCCATCGGTCGCGCCAACAGCGTAGGCGCAAATAATCATCCCTTCGAGGACGCGATGGGGGTCGTCTTCCATGACGGTGCGATCCATGTACGCGCCGGGATCGCCTTCGTCGCCGTTGACGATGACGTATTTTTGCGCCGCCTGCTGGGTGCGGACGAAGTTCCATTTTACGCCAGTGGGGAAGCCTGCGCCGCCGCGTCCACGCAAACCGCTGTCTACAATTTCGTTGCAAACTTGCTCTGGGGTCATGTTTTCCAGCACATAGGCGAGTGCTTTGTAGCCGCCGTGCGCTAGGTAGTCGTCGAGGCTTTCGGGGTCAATCTGCCCCGCGCCGCTGAGGACGACTTTGGTTTGTTTGGCAAAGAAGGGGATGTCGAGGGGGACGAGATGGCGGTCTAATCCTTGTTTTTTGCGTAACGGCCGTTTTCCACCACCAAAGTGCGAAGGCATCGCCTCCACAGCATCGGGATCAACGGCCGTTTCCACCGCCGGCATATGTTTTTCCACAATCTGATCGGCCGTTTTCGTGTCCACATCCGCATACAGGAGCGTTTCCGTCTCCTTTTGCTCCACGCGCACCAGCGGGCCGCGACTGCACAAGCCCATGCAACCCGTTTTCACCAGTTCGGCATCATGCTCGTGCCAATCGCTGGCAGCTAACGTCTTTTTCAAACGATCATACGTCTCATCTGCACCCGCCGACACGCACGCCGTGCTGTGGCAGCAAAAAATCCGCCGATCATACTGCTCTTGTCGTGTCCGTTCCTTTTCCGCAATCGCTTCTATCTTTGAATTATCCATAATCTCATCTCACACTTTATGAGACCCGCAAGTTTTGAAAACCCGTCAGGTCTGAAGCTGTCATGCCAGCGCAATCTCCGCTTTCGTCAATGCCACCACATCCTGCACCTTTCGCATGGTGCTTTCGGGTGTCTCTTTTGCGCTCACCTTGCCATCCAGTACAACGACAGGAGCAAGACCACAACTACCCAGACAACGTGCCGTCGTCAGACTGAACAAGCCATCGGCTGTCGTTTCGCCATCGCTGATGTTGAACGCTTCGCTTACTGTTTGCACGATACGATCTGAACCTTTGACATGGCACGCTGTGCCAGTGCAGACGATGCAGTTATGTTCGCCCAGCGGTTCAAAGGTAAACATATGGTAGAAGGTGGCAACGCCGTACACTTTGCTCATCGGCACGTGCAGTTGGCGCGACACATAGATGAGCAACTCTTCGGACAGATAGCCAAACAGCCCTTGGGCGACGTTTAGCACTTCCAATAGCGCATCTTTTTCAAATTTGAACTGTTTCATGGTGAGGTCAAGTGTGTTGTAACGGCTATCACCACTGGGATGGACAACGGGTTTTTTCTTAGCAGATCGTTTTCTCTTCATTATGTACCTTTTTGCGGCTCTTTGAAAAATTATGGCGATTATTCAAGATGGTTTTTGTAAAATCGCATAATAGCGCAGAGACCCATTTTATTGTGCTTTTTTAGTATCTTCTCAATAAGTTGTGGACAAGACTTGACAAATTTCATCAGCACTTTATTTTACACGAGTACCATTAGGAAAATTTGTCAAGTCTCCCCAGAATACTGAGAAGATACCTTCTTTATTATCATATGGGTGCGTTTCAAATGAGTTGAACCAAAGTGATTGTCACGGGGCAAACGGACTTAATTTACCCGAAACTATGCGCCCCGTGACTATCACTTCTACTGAAATGAAACATACCCTTATCATATACAGCTACTCTATTGTATGGCAGAATGAAGGCAAATCAACTTTTTTAGAGTTTATGTAGCAATTCCAATTATGAAATTCATCAGTCGGGAGCAGGCCCAATTTCAAGCTGAATATACATAAATTCGAGCAAGTGCCCCCAACTACCAAACAACAAGTAGCGAGTCAAGGCACGCACATCATTAAAAAATGTGTCTCGTCGTCCCAGTTCTTCACGAATGAGACGATAAAGTTGATTGGTGAGGTGGGAAACAGTATGTAGTAGAAACGTATCTTCTCAGTATTATGGGGAGACTTGACAGGTTTTCTATAATACTCTCGTGTAAAACGCGAGACTCTTATGAAACCTGTCAAGTCTTTGCCCCAATTTATTGAGATGTTACATGGTACTCGTGTAAAATAAAGTGCTGATGAAATTTGTCAAGTCTTGTCCACGATTTATTGAGAAGATACGTAGAAACGCTAACGAATTAAGTGTCGTCAGCGTCATGGAAAGGTATTGGTCGCCATTTCCGAAGCTGTGTTTTAGATGATATCCTGACATGCTTCATTTTTGATGAAATGATCTTTACACTTTTTGGGCGACCCAGTGGGTCGCCCCTACGATTCTCTCCTGTAGAGGCGATTCGCTGAATCGCCCAACACAAGATAAATTATAAAGATGATTTGCCCAATTTTGAACCATGCCGATATCCTTTTGTTTTCACATTATTGTTCTTATTCTGGACTTTCCAACGTGTCCGCCCACATTCAATTTCGTAAGAGTTGAAGTATTCCGTTCCATCCAGACTCAGGAGGACATGGTTGCCGTCCAATATTTGGTACGCTTTCAACTTCCCCTGCTTGTTGATCTGCTGCAAGATGGTGTGAAATTCGTCGTAGAAATGTTTTGGTGGCATGGGGTCAAGCATTTGGCGGATGTGTTCATCGCATGGAATTTTCTTCATCTGAAACACTGTTTCTGTATTAGGCCATTTATGAAAAATAATTATACGTTTGTCATTCCCACCTCCATCCTCACCTTCGTGAGGACAGGCACGGGAAT
Organism: Anaerolineae bacterium; assembly: GCA_015486215.1. Taxonomy (GTDB): domain Bacteria; phylum Chloroflexota; class Anaerolineae; order Promineifilales; family Promineifilaceae; genus S016-13. Next base: position 4,668 of record WFSA01000336.1, read on the forward strand.
GATAATCAAAATTTTGGATGATTTAAATTTAGAAATGGCTTTACTGTGACCTTTGCTTTTCTTCACTGCCTTCTGACGGGCTAGAAATGAGGGTGACTGCGTGAAAAACACGGCGAAAGTTGCTTTCATGATATCTCCCATTTGGTACTGTATATTCTTCCCTGTTCGTCTATTGGGCAGGGTAGCACTCAATTTGGTCAATTGGGTGACACTTTGGTCAACGATGGTAGGACGTTTGTCTTTTTTCCTCTTGCGTTTCTTTTTGCATAAGCAATGACCATGCCACTATTCGCCCTATCCTTATACCCTTTTGCCATAATTGGAATTGCTGACACCATTTGCATATTGTTGCACAATTACAGAAATAGCAGAAAATCCTCTCCGAATGATCACAAATGGAGTATCGCATGAAAACATTGTTAGTTTTGAGACACGCAAAGTCAAGTTGGGATGATGCGGGGATGGGAGATCACGAACGGCCGTTAAACGAGCGCGGTAAGAGAGCCGCTCTCCGCATGGGGAAATTGATCGAGGCCGAAGGGTTGACCCCCGATCTCATTATCAGTTCATCTGCCAATCGCGCCTTATCAACTGCTGAAATTATCGCTATATCTTCTGCATATGGAAACCGTATCGAAACCAATCGTAATTTTTACCTTGCCCCGCCTGAAGTGTACATTCATTTTCTCAATGATGTGGACAATAGTAACGATCTCGTCATGGTTGTTGGCCACAACGGTGGAGTGGAGGATTTGATCAATGTGCTGACAGGGCAGTGGGTACAAATGCCAACGGCCGCTTTGACCCAGATCAACCTTCCCATCAATGACTGGTCACAACTCAGCGAGGAGACGGACGGGGAACTCGTCAACCATTGGATACCAAAGGGAGTGGCAAGGGTAGAACGCGGATGATGCAGCGTTTCAGGATAAACCAAAAAAGAATGATCCGCAGACTTCACAGATTAACGTAGATAAAAACATTCAATCTGCGCTAATCTGTGTCTTGTTTTCTATTTTTTTGCCGTTCCGCATGATGCACAGAATTTAGCTCCGCTATCCATTGAGGAGCCGCATTCGTGACAAAACTGCTTTACGCTTTTGCGTTTCTTTTTGGATTGGTGTGGTTTTGGTTTTGATACCGCCTGATGATTGGCGTAATGGGTGGCAATATACCATGTTGCTGCGATGGCGATCAGCACGGCACCAATGATACCGAGTGTAAGAATGAGGGTGTCACTCTTTTCGGTAGGAGAAACGGCCGTTTCTCCTACATTACCCGCTTCAGCCCCATCAGTATTATCAATTGTCGGTAGATTTTGGTCATTAATCAGATCTACTGAAAGTAGACGGCTGTTGACTTCATAATTAACCATCACCCGATAAGATTCTCCGGCGGGCATTGGCTGTTCAGACAACAAATACTCCGTCAATCCCGTATCTTGCCCAACTACTTCGCCGACTGCGGCTGGATTTATCGTCAACTCTGCGGCTGGTGCGGGGCGTTGTACCGTCACTTGAAAAGCGTCTGCATTTAAAACGGATGATCCCCATATAAATTCAATCTCCCGTTGATTATCATCAGCTGTATATGGTACATAATATTCAATCCGAAAACGGGGTTCAGGGGAGGAAAAGGTGACGCTGTTGCTTGTTTCCAATGTTTCCAAATCATCAATCATACGGCCGTCATCTGTCACACGAGCAACGACGAGCCGATTATATCCTTCGGGTAAGGGGAAAGTGATCTCAATAGGCAAGTCGGCTCCATCGGGCATCGTTCCTGTTGCTAATACGAGCGTGGACGGATCGTCAAAATCAGGCCATAGTGCGACTTCAATATGGGCAAGGGAGACGTTTTCTTGTGCATAAAGGGCAAGAGGGGCGAGCAATAAGATGAGCAAGAGCAGGGGGCTGTATCGTTTCATAAGTTGAAGCGCAGGTTTTGCGGGTTTCATTTTCATTGGTAATTTGTATCTTCTCAATAAATCGTGGACAAGACTTGACAAATTTCATCAGCACTTTATTTTACACGAGTATCATTAGGAAAATTTGTCAAGTCTCCCCAGAATACTGAGAAGATACGATAATTTGATTGTATTATAATCGGGGGAGGATTATAACGTATTTTAACTATTTATGGAGAGTAAAATGGGCAAGAATTTGGCGACTGATTTGAAAATTTTGGAAGAGATGGTGACACAATTGCCAGCATATATGAGCAGTGAGGTTATGTTTTGGAATTTATATACGGCCGGTATGCCGATGTTGACGCTGGGGGGCTGTTTTATGCGCCAGCACCGCTTGTTAGCGTTGGTAGATTTATTGGATGTTGACGAGAAAATGAGATTGCAAACGGCCGTCACTGCCCTTACAGAAATACTCGCTTCCAAAACTGTCCGTGTTGAGCAAAAATTGACTGAAGAGATTTTTATCCGCACGCGGCAATTTGGGGAGTATTTGAAGGAGCTGCAAGAGGAGGATGGAGATACGAGAACGGGGTATGGAACGGCCGTTGAGTCTCGTTTGATCATTGAGATATTGGTTGATAAATTGGGAAAACGGCCGTATCAACTTGACAGTAGTATCCCTAATCGTATCGATAGCCTTGATACGCTTCTAAAAATGAGATGGCAACCAGACGATTTTATTTGGTCGCCGACATGGACAAAAGCGTATCCATCAGATCAATTTTGGTGGTTGTATGGGCAGCCATACCGTTGATGCACAGTAGTCGCAGTTAAGGTGACAGGCACTTGCCAAGTGCCTGTCACCTGCCAAGTGCCTGTCACCTGCCAAGTGCCTGCCCCTTAACCATCGTTATTTACGCATACAAACGGCCGTCAACCCTGCATCGATCGCCTGCGAAACGGCCGTTGTCACCAAATCACGATGGGGCGCATAACTATTCATGCTTTCCCGTGCCGCCAAAACATTGCCATCAACAGCCAAAACGGCCGCCGTTCGCACATTTCGTAAGCTGCCGAGCAAAAAGAGAACCGCACACTCCATCTCGACTGCCAGAACATTTCCCTTCTGCATGGGTACATAATCAGGGGTAAACGGTGTGGGGTAAAAGTTGTCGGTGGATAGGACGAGGCCGGCAACAAATGGATTATCTCCCATCGCTCCTTTCAACGCCGTTATCATCGCCCCGTCCGCAATGGCTGGGTATCCTGCTGGGAATGAAAAACGGCCGTATCCCGTATGATCAACCGCCGCTGTTGCGATTACAATATCGCCTGTGGTGATAAATGGCTGGATACCGCCGCATGTTCCCACGCGCATAATCCGTTTTGCCCCTGCTGCGATTAACTCTTCAAAGGCGATGGCTGCTCCTGCCGCTCCTACGCCGTGCGAACAAACGGTAACGGCCGTTTCCTTAAATACTCCCCGATACGAGCGGTACTCACGTCGGTCGGCCAACATCTCTACATCTGTCAATCGCTCACTGATTATCGTTGCCCGATCGGGGTCGCCGCAAACTAATACTGCCTCACTCACACCGCCAACGGGTAATCCTGTAATTGGTAACTGTTTTTCTGTCATGTATTCTCCCGATATGGAGTGTAAAAGATATGGGTGTGTTTCAAATGAGTTGAACCAAAGTGATTGTCACGGGGCAAACGGACTTAATTTACCCGAAACTATGCGCCCCGTGACTATCACTTCTACTGAAATGAAACACACCCAAAAGATATAATAGAAGAAAATGCTGATCTCATGATCTTTTATACTCTGTCTCTGTCAATGTATGCTGTTTTGCCATGTCTATCAAAACCTTTTTTACAGTATAACATTAGTTGATAACCAATGCTTATTGAATTGTTTGCATTAGTAGGGCGATTGCATACTCGCCTTAATTCGTGATCGAAAATCGAAAAAACCGATCACGAAACCGATCACGAAATACGATCATGACAACCATACGCATCAATTCACACGTTATGTCAATTACAGAGTTGCTAAAAACGTATCTTCTCAAAAAGTTGGGGGCAAGACTTGACAAATTTCATCAGCACTTTATTTTACACGAGTACCATCAGGAAAATTTGTCAAGTCTCCCCAGAATACTGAGAAGATACCTAAAAACGGTATAAATTTGAAATTTAACATTGTGATTTAGAGTATGCAGTCGCCCTGTTTGAACTAGTTGTACGTTAAGTTGCAACAATTCCAATTCTAAAACGATTGCTTGCCAATGTCATGGATTGGAATCGGTGTCTGAGACAGAAAACGTGCTAAAGCATATTGGTTCGGGCTATTGTAACGTGCTTTAGCACGTTTTCCGTATCAGATGATGAATTTATTCATCGCCAGAGGCGGCTGAATTGAAATTGCTGGTTAATTTGTCACCTTGTTGTTGTAGATGGATAATAGGCTGAAAAGGAGAGAGGTATACTATGAATGAAAAGAATTCAAAAGCTATTATTATTGGCATGGCTGGATTGTTGATAGTTTTACTGTTTATTGTTGCTGGCTTTGTCTATAGCAATTTTGTTGCCAAGCCTGATGTGGTTGAAACAGTAGAAATAGAGGCAACGATGGTATCTGTTGCTGAAGTGACAATGGCAGCAACAACGGCAGTTCTGCCAACAAGCGCAACCCTTGTTTCTGAAGCAGCCATCGTGGTGGTGGCAACATTGACACCAATCCCAACGGCCGTTTTTACCGAAACGCCCATCCCCACCAACACCCCTGTGCCGACCGAAACGCCCATCCCTACGGCAACAAACACGCCCGTCCCCGTGATCATTTATCCCACAGCGACACCCGTCCCCCCCACAGCGACAACAGTACCGACCCCATCAGGCCCGCAAGCCGCTGTGGCTAATGGCATTCGCGGTGTGAGTTACGGGTTGCAGGCACGTTCTAATATTAGCGTAAACGGTAAAATATGGTTTGAATTTGAGATTGCAAACGACTCTGGCCACGATGTGCCGTATTCAGCATTGGGAACAATGCCCCGCAAAGATGGTGTAGATCGTCTTGAATGGTATCAAAACAGTTTTGGCGGCAATAATGATGTTATCTCCCCCTCTGGGCGGAGATGGGAAGACCATATTGAGATTCCAGAGGCGGGTGAGTATACATTGCGTTTGGTGATCTGTTTTGAGAGCAAGGATGTGTGCCGCTCTGGCAATGGCACGTTCCATACCTTATCGCAAGAGATTCCGATCACGCTAAATTAACGGGCAACATCTCCGAACATAGCTCACTATGAAAACAGATAAACTGTTTTATGAATACTTTCAAGTAGCACCATACGCTTTATTTGAGCTATTGCAAATCACGCCTGATTGCGAGTACCATTTTGAAAGCCCTGTCATTAAAGCGAGCGAAAGGCGGCTGGATGGGCTACTGGAACCTGCTGAACCAGAGTATCCGTATTACTTTTTGGAAGTGCAAGGATATCTTGATACGTCCATTTATTGGCGAACCGTGCATCAAATCGGATGGTTTTATGAGCAGCGACCAAAGTATAACGGCCGTGAGTGGAAAGCGATCATCCTATTTCTTGACGACGCATACGATCCCGGCCCCGAAACATTAGGATCGCTATACCATGATGGTTCGCCATGGCTGATGCGGCATACGATAACGGATTTATTGCGCCAAGTGGAATCGGCTTCCCCCATTTTGAATGTATTACGGCCGTTGATAGCCAAAAACCGCATTGAAGTTGAGCAACAATCGGCGAGATGGGTAAATGAGATCAAAGAAGCGGAAGATGATAAAGGTGTGCAAAAGCGGTTATTAGATTTATTGGCTGAATTTATTGTACAGAAATTTAGTCGGCTTACCCGTGAGGAGATTGACAAAATGTTACAATTAACCCCAATTGAACAAACCGTTGTTGGTCAAGAATTGATCATGGAAGGAATGCAGCAAGGAATGCAGCAAGGAATGCAGCGTGGTTTGCAGCGTGGTTTACAGCAAGGCCTGCAACAAGGGATGCAGCAGGGCATCTTAGAGGGACAATTTTTGTTATTGGCTGATATGATCATGCAAAAATATGGTAAAACGGTTGATATAAAAAAGCTGGCTCAACTTGATAATAAAGAGCTGCGGACATTAGGGCAACAGTTGTTGTGGACAGAGTCGTATCACGATATCGATGAGTGGGTCAACGGCCGTTTAGCCGAGAAAAATAATGAGAATTGACCTACTGATCCATTCAGCCGCCCAACTTTGTGTTATGCCGTCTGTTGATGGCAAGCCGCAGCGCGGAGCAGCGTTGGGTGAACTGGGCTTGATTGAAGATGGGGCAGTGGCAGTAGTCAACGGCCGTATCCTAGAAACAGGCAAAACGGCCGACCTTCGCGCCCGCTATCGGGCAGACGAAGAGATAGACGCGAACAGCCGTTGCCTCATTCCCGGCTTTGTTGACCCGCATACCCACCTTCCATGGGCCGGCGACCGCGCAGGCGAGTTTGAACAACGGCTGGCAGGCGCGGCCTATATGGAGATCATGGATGCAGGCGGCGGGATTATGTCAACTGTCCGCGAAGTGCGCCGCGCGACGATTGATGAACTTGTAGAAGCCAATCTCCCCCGCCTTGAACACATGCTGCGCTACGGCACGACCAGCGCAGAGTGCAAAACGGGATACGGATTAAATACAGCAGCAGAAATCAAACAGTTGGACGCGATCCGCGCCTTAGATGAACGGCAGCCGATTGAATTAACCCCTACTTTTTTGCCCGCGCACGCCGTACCACAAGAGTTCGACGGCCGTTCTGATGAATATGTTGACCTCATCATTAACGAGACCCTGCCCGCAGGTGCAAAATGGATGGCCGAGCATGATCAGCCCCTCTTTTGTGATGTGTTTTGTGAAATTGGCGCATTTGACATTGCCCAAACCCGTCGCATTCTGCAAAAAGCGGCCGATTTAGGATTCGCTCTAAAAGTACATGCTGATGAATTTGAGGGACTGGGCGGTACAAAATTGGCGGTCGAATTGGGCGCAATTTCAGCCGATCACCTCGTTTGCACGCCTGATGAGGACATCGCCGCTCTGGGCGCGGGGGATACGATTGCCGTTGGCTTGCCCGGCACCCCGTTCGGCTTGGCGCATAGCGAATACACTCCCGCGCGGCAAATTTTAGCGGCAAACGGCACCCTCGCCCTCGCCACCGATTGCAACCCCGGCACCACATGGAACGAATCGATGCAGATGGTCATCGCGCTGGGTTGCCGTTATATGGGATTGACGCAGGCGCAAGCGTTGGCCGCTGCCACGCTCAATGCCGCTTATGCCATCGGGCGCGGTGACGAGATTGGCAGTTTGGAAGCGGGCAAACAGGCTGATATTTTGATTTTATCCGTCCCCGATTACCGTCAATTGGGGTATCGGTACGGGACAAATTTAGTTGAAACGATTATCAAGAAAGGAAAAACAGTAAGTTAAATAAGGAATGGGTAATGATGAATAATGAACGGCAGCTACCGCATTAACTATTATTCATTCACAATTCACAATTCATTATTAATTATTCAGGAGCTATTGTGTACGACGAAAAAGCAAGAGAAAAAGAGCAGAAAATCGCATTAAAAAGTATTGAAGAAGGGCTGGCGACGCGCGTGCGGATTTTAGCCAGCCGTGATAGTTGTCCCGCTTGTCGGGCGGCCGAAAAGGCGTATGCGTTCGGCGATGTTCCCTCGCTGCCCATCGAAGGCTGCTCCCATCCCCATGGATGCCGCTGCCATTACGCCCCCGTCCTTGACGCATTTGGCCCCTAGCTAGATAAAGTACAGAGTGCAGAGATAGAGATAGAGATAGAGCCTCTATCTCCACACTCTATACTCTATCTCCCCCCTTATGATTACATATGAACCGATTATCGGCTTGGAGATTCATGCTGAGTTGATGAGTAAATCGAAGATGTTTTGCGGCTGCAAAGTGGTGGACAGCGTGACCGCGCCGCCGAACACGGCCGTTTGCCCCGTCTGTTTAGGGATGCCCGGCATGTTGCCCGTCATCAATCGGCAGGCGGTTGAATTCAGTATCAAAGTCGCCATCGCCCTGAACTGTGACGTACAGCATCACAATATCTTTGCCCGAAAAAATTATTTTTATCCTGACCTTGCCAAAGCGTATCAAGTTACCCAATATGAACAGCCGATTGGGTTGAACGGCTGGGTTGATATTGAGTTGGGAACGGGCGAGACGAAGCGGATTCGTATTCGTCGTGTCCATATGGAAGAGGATACGGGCAAATTGACGCATGAAAACGGCCGTTCACTCGTTGATTACAACCGCGCTGGTGTGCCACTGCTGGAAATCGTCTCCGAGCCAGACATCCATTCAGGCGAAGAGGCGCGGGCATATGGGATAAAGATACGCCGCATTTTGCGCTATCTTGGCGTAAATTCGGGCGATATGGAGAAAGGAGTGTTGCGGGTTGAGCCGAATATCAGCTTGCGCCCTATGGGATCGACGACCTTTGGCACGCGCACCGAGTTGAAAAATTTGAACAGCTTCCGTGCGTTGGCTGACGGTTCTGCTTACGAGATTATGCGTCAGGAGACGATTTTGCGTGCGGGCGGGGCGGTCGTGCAAGAGACGCGCGGCTGGCATGACAGTAAACGGATCACCTTTAGCCAGCGCGTAAAAGAGGAGGCGGAGGATTATCGGTATTTTGATGAGCCTGATCTGCCGCCGCTATTTGTGGATGAGGAGTGGATAACGGCCGTTGCCCAAACGCTCCCCGAACTGCCCGATGCAAAATTAGCCCGATACCAAATTGAGTACGACTTATCACCTTATGACGCGGCTGTATTGGCTGATGAAATTCGTGTAGCGACGTGGTTTGAAACAGCCGTTACTGTCAATTCCGCCATCACCCCCAAAACGATTGCCAACTGGGTTATCAACGCCCTGTTCCGTTTGATGAACAACGCCAAACTTACCATTGATGAAATTTCCATCACCCCCGAACAGTTGGTGGAATTGCTGGGCTTGATCGCCGATCAAACGATCAATCAAAATAGCGGCCGCAAAGTGCTGGACGAGATGTTTGAGACGGGAAAAACGGCCGTTTCCATCATCGAATCCAAAGGATTAACCCAAATTTCTGACGAAGACGCGTTAGCGGCCATCGTCGCTCAACTGCTGGCCGATAACGCCGATTCTGTGGCCGCGTATTGCGGCGGTAACAAAAAAGTGCGCGGTTTTCTCATCGGTCAAGTGATGCGGGCGACAAAGGGTAAAGCAAACCCGCGCCTAGTAAACGACCTATTGACGAAAGCGTTAGCGTGAATTGGATTTGAATTGTCCACGAACAAGTTGTTACATGATGAGAAACGAGCCGCAGATCACGCAGATTAAAACTTAAAATTCTGGTAACTACTCGGCCCTCGTCCAAATTAACCACAAAGACACGAAGAACATAAAGTTTTTTAAGATTTCTTTGTGATCTTTGCTTCGTAACACCTCAATATTTCGGGGTGAGTACAACAAATTAAGAAAGGAACAAATTGCGTCAGTCGAGTCAATCTGTTCTTTTCTAAACCTGCTGCACTCATGTCCCCAATTTTTTGAGAAGACACTTTGCTTCTTTGTGGCGAAATAATTGATAGGCTGAGTAGTTACAAATTCTGCCCGAATTTTGACGCATAAAAATAGTATCCTCGCAAAAAAGCGGGGAAATTATTTTATTTTTAGGAACGAGGATTGTATCTTCTCAGTATTCTGGGGAGACTTGACAAATTTTCCTAATGATACTCGTGTAAAATAAAGTGCTGATGAAATTTGTCAACTCTTGTCCACGATTTATTGAGAAGATACCGAGGATTTATCTAACTACCAAAGTTGTCATTCCCGCCCCGATCCCCACCTTCGCGAGGACAAGCACTTCGTGAGGGCAAACTCTTTTAGGCGGGAATCCATGATTTCCCAGACTGTGGATTCCTGCCTTCGTTACAATGAGTTGAAAAGGTGTTTTACCCCCATTCTCAACTCACTGTAACTACCGCAGGAGGAATGACAGATAGAAGTTTCGGGTTTAATATGACTACAGTGGATTATGAAAATGAACGGATATTTTCTTGACTGCACCATCCGTTTATTTCTTTCATCCGTTGTAGTCACTCCGAAATATTGAGAAGTTGCTAAAATATATATATAAAGTGACCATATGAGTATACCCCACGAACTAAACACGGCCGTTTCCACAGCCATCACCGCCGCCCAAGAAGCAGGCGACCTGCCCCCCTTCGACCTCCCTCCCATCATTATCGAACGCCCGCGCGATCCCGCATTGGGAGATTACTCCTGTCCGATCGCGCTCCGTCTGGCAAAAGCCGCCCGCATGGCTCCCCTCAAAATTGCAGCAGCCATTGCTGCCCATCTGCCAACGCTTCCCTACTTAGGCGAAACGGCCGTTGCCCCGCCCGGATTCATCAACTTCCGCCTTTCAGAAAAGTATGTACAAGGATTGACGGACAGCATATTGGACGCAGGGATGGAATACGGCCGTTTACATATCGGCGACGGCCAAAAAGCACAAGTCGAGTGCGTCAGTGCCAACCCCACAGGCCCCATCACATTAGGCCGCACACGCGGCGGCGTGATGGGCGACACCCTTGCCCGCGCCATGAAAGCGGCTGGCTATCACACCGAATTAGAGTATTACTACAACGATGCTGGCCGCCAAATTACAATGCTCGGCGAATCCGTCCAAATCCGCTACCAACAACTGCTCGGCCAAGAAGCCAAACTCACCGACGACCATTATCAGGGCGCATACATCGCCGACCTCGCCCAAGAGCTATACGACCAACATGGTGGCGACCTCATCAACGCCCCCGCCACCACCTTTGGCGATTATGCCAAAGACAAAATATCGGCCGCCCAAAAAATCAGCCTCGCCCGCATCAACATCACCTTCGACAGCTACTTCAACGAGCGCAGCCTCTACGACAGCGGCAAAGTGTGGGAAGCACTCGAAACAATGAACCAAAACGGCTACGTTTACAAGAAAGATGGGGCAAGCTGGTTCAAAACAACCATTTTCGGCGATGACAAAGATCGCGTCCTTGTCAAATCCACCGGTGAACCTTCCTACCGCATGCCCGACATCGCCTACCATTGGGACAAAGCGGAACGCGGATTCGATGTCGTCGTTGACCTCTTCGGCCCCGACCACCACGCCACCGCGCCCCAAGTATTGATGGGCGTGCAAGCACTCGGCTATGACACCAGCTTCGTCCATACCGTTTTGCACCAAATTGTCAGCCTTATACGGGATGGCAGACAGGTAAAAATGAGTACACGGCGCGGCACTTACGTCACCCTAGACGAGCTGGTAGACGAAGTGGGCGCAGACCCGATCCGCTACTTTATGATCTCCCGCTCTGGCAACAGCCCCGTCGATTTCAATCTCGATCTCGCCGTCGAAAAATCAGACAAAAACCCCGTCTACTATATCCAAAACGCCCATGTGCGCTGTGCCGGCATCTTCCGCAAATGGGCCGCCGCCGGCCTCCCCGCCGACGCAGACAAAGGCGCAGACCTTTCCCTGCTCACCCACCCCAACGAACTCGCCTTCCTGCGTAAATCATTAGAACTAAGCGAAGTTTTGGAAAAGATGGTGACAACGGCCGAACCGCACCATCTCGCCTTCTACACCTACGACTTGGCGGCGATGTTCCATCCCGCCTACGAAACCTGCCGCGTCCTGCACAACGACGTAGACGACGAAACCCGTCACGCCCGCCTGCACTTTTACCGCGCCGCCAAACAACTATTCGCCCGCGTTCTCGACCTTATGGGCATGAGCGCACCAGAAACGATGTGAAGATAGAGATAGAGATAGAGATTGGAGATAGAGATAGAGATTGGAGATAGAGATAGAAATTGGAGATTGGAGATAGAGATAGAGATTGGAGATAGAGATTGGAGATAGAGATAGAGATTGGAGATAGAGATTGGAGATAGTAAATAACTTTATCTCTCAAATCCCTCCCCCTACACTCTACACTCTACACTCTACACTCTACACTCTACACTCTACACTCTATCTTTATTTTGAAGGAGAAAATATGGGAGTAAAAAATGATGCGTGGATTCGCATGGCCGCGCAAGCTGGGATGATTGAGCCGTTTATTGACGGACAGGTACGGGATGGGGTTATTTCTTACGGCCTCTCATCGTATGGGTATGATATTCGGGTGAGTAATCATTTTAAGATTTTCACCAATGTGCATTCGGCGATTGTTGACCCCAAGCAGTTCGATCCTAAATCTTTCGTTGATTTTACGGGCGATGTGTGCGTCATCCCGCCCAACTCGTTTGTGCTGGCGCAGACGGTTGAATACTTCCGTATTCCGCGCGATGTGATTACGGTTTGTGTCGGAAAAAGCACATATGCGCGTTGTGGATTGATAGTGAATGTAACCCCGTTTGAACCAGAATGGGAGGGATTTGTCACGTTGGAAATTTCCAATACCACCCCGTTACCCGCCCGCATTTACGCCAATGAAGGCATCGCCCAAGTGCTGTTTTTCCACGCCGACGAAATTTGCGAAGTTTCCTACGCTGACCGCAAAGGCAAATACCAAAACCAGCAAAAAATAGAGTTACCTCATATTTAGGTATCCTCTCAAAAAAGCGGGGAAATTATTTTGTTTTTAGTATGACTACAGCGGATTATGAAGATGAATGGATATTTTCTCGACTGCACCATTCGTTTATTTCTTTCATCGTATCTTCTCAATAAATCGTGGACAAGACTTGACAAATTTCATCAGCACTTTATTTTACACGAGTATCATTAGGAAAATTTGTCAAGTCTCCCCAGAATACTGAGAAGTTACATATTTAGGGAAAACTCGTAAATAACTGTGGCCAAGGTGACAGGCACTTGCCAAGTGCCTGTCACCTGAAAGTCCAAAGTTAAAAACGAACCTTCCCTTAGGCTCCTATGATCTATATCGACCGTGTTTATGGCCCTACCGAAATTGACGAACCTGTACTTTTAGCATTGATGCAAACGGCCGCTTTGCAACGGATTCGCGGTGTGCTGCAACACGGCATCACAGGATTGATCGGCATTACCGACCAAACCTCCCGCTTTGATCATTCGATGGGAGCGATGATTTTGGTCAAACGGGCGGGCTCGCCGGTGGAAGAGCAGATCGCCGCTCTCCTGCACGATGTCAGCCATACCGCCTTCAGCCATGTGATCGATTATGTATTCGACAGCCATGACAGCCAAAGTTACCATGATGAACATAAGGAAGCGTTCGTCGCGGGGACAGATATTCCCGCGACGCTGGCACGGTTTGGATATGATTGGCATGATGTGATGGATGGAGAGAAATTCCCGCTATTGGAGCAGCCATCCCCCCGTTTATGCGCCGACAGGCTGGATTATTTTTTGCGTGATGCGATGCCGTTACAATTGGCAACGGCTGTTGATATTGCGATGGTATTGGAAAATTTAATCGTGGTAGACGGCCGTTTTGCCGCCAACTCCCTCGCTGTCGCCCAATGGCTCGGTTACACCTTTATGAAAGCGGACGATGCCAGTTGGGCAAACTTCAATGAAGTCGGACTGTACGAATTGACCGCCCGCGCTATCAAAAGAGGGTTCCATGCGGGCGCGATCAGCCAAGATGATATTTGGGGGACAGATGTACCGTTATGGGAAAAATTGCACGCCCATCCGGACCCTGATTTACGAGCGCAATTGGCTCTCATCACGCCAGAAACGACTTTTGTGCGGGATGAGGAGACCCCGACCTTTTTGGTGAGTACAAAATTGCGGGCAATTGATCCTGATTTGTTGGTGGATGGGGAATTACGGCCGTTGTCCAGTATTGATCCCGATTTTGCTCAGCATCGGCAAGAGTATCTAACGCGCAAAGCAGGCAAATGGCCGATGCGGGTTGTACGCTGACGCGGGCAAAATATCAGCAAATCCTGTCATTATATTGACAAAGATCAGACAGTTTGATACCATTCTTTCAATTCGAGGGGGCGTGGTGTAGTGGTTAACACGCCGGCCTGTCAAGCCGGAGATCGCGGGTTCGATACCCGTCGCTCCCGTCGAGAGAAGAGGCACAAACGATATCGTTTGTGCCTCTTTTATTGCCGCTACACTTCATCCCAAAAGCTCTTTTTCTTCCTCGTTATCCCCGAAATCACCCATTACCGTCGGCAGCCCCGCTTTGTGCCATGCCACCATGCCGCCATCGAGATTCTTGATATTCTCATACCCTTGCTTCTGCAATAGGCAGATGGTTTGCGTTGTCCGTCGCCCAGTGCGGCAGACTAGGACGATTGGCTCATCTTTGGGCAGGGTAACATCTCCCTGCAAGATGCGGGGCATGGGGATGAGGCTGGAGCGGGGAACATGCGCTTGCATAAATTCGCCCATCTCGCGGATGTCGATGATGGATGCGGTTGGTTCGCCATCGGTGAGGTCTGTCCACAGCTCCTCTGGTTGAACATGATTGACAACGGCCGTTTCCCCATCTGCCCCGCACGCCGCCATCATCTTCTCCCCTTCAACTTTGGGCAGCAATTGGCACTCTTTCCACACCCGATGCGGACAATGGTAGATGCAGATGGATGGGTTCAGCAGGTTAAAAATGGAAGGGATGGCGCGTTCTTGCGCGAAAAAGTTACGATGTCCCAGTATTTTGGAAAACCCACTTAACTGCATCTTATTCCACACCGCCTCACGCACACCGACCACAAACACATCCCCCCCCTTTTGCCGATAAAGGCGCACGATAGTTTCCAGCATATGCAACCCGCTGATGTCGCAATGATTGACGCGGTGCAGGCGCAACAGCAGATATTGCTGATCAGGATAGCGCGTCATATTGGCGCGTAATCGATCCTCAACATGCTGCGTCGCCCCAAAATAGAGCGACCCTTCGATGGTCAATGCCCCTAATTGCGGGCAATCGGGCTTGTCGGGCTGATACTCAAAATGTTCAAACTCTTCGTCGGGAACCATGGACTCGACTTTGGGGGAGGATGTGGTGTAAATGTAGCGGGCGAAGGAGACGAGAACGCCGGTGAAAACGGCCGTTTCCAAAGGCAGCAACAGCGTCGCCGCAAACGTAATTCCCATCGTCAGCGTGTCCCCCAGCGACGTTTCTCGAATCCGCTTCATCTCCTTAATGTTGATCATGCGGCTACCCATTACCACCAGCAGCCCAGAGAGCGCGGCGCGGGGCAGAAACGTCGCCCACGGTGCAAAAAGTAGCATTGCCAACAGCACAAACAAGCCCGCAAAAACCGACCCCATCCGTGTACGCCCCCCTGACTCATAATTGATGACCGAGCGCGTCATCGATCCAGAGCAAGGATAGCCAGAAAACATTCCTGACGCGATATTTGCCAATCCCTGCCCCACAAACTCCTGATTGGCTTGCAGATATTGCCCGCTGCGTGCCGCCACCGCACGAGAGATAGATGTCGCCTCAACCAACCCAATGATAGCAACCGCAAAAATACTGGAAGCCATACTGCGTATCAACTCAAAATCAAGCACGCCATGTAAAGTAAGCGGCGGCAATGCACGCGGCAGATCGCCCAGCACCACCACCCCGCGTTGATCCAAATGTGCCAGCCCAACAATGGCCGCGCCAACAACCATAGCGATAAGCGGCCCCGGCCACTTGGGCTTAAAACGACGCTGTAACAGCAAAAAAACGATGGTGCTGACACTGATGACCACACTCAATAGATGCGCGTCACCAATCTTGCGTATAACCTCAAAAACGGTGTCATACATCAAGGGATAACGGGCAATGTCCAGCCGAAAAATATGTTTAAGCTGGTTAAGCATGATGAGAATGCCCGCCCCGCCCGTGAAACCAACAATAACCGCATCCGAGACAAAGTTTGCCAAAATACCCAGTCGTGCCAGTCCCAGCCCCAGCCGTATCACACCGACCCACACCGCCATCGCCCCTGCCGCCACGACATATTCGGGCGTACCCGGCACGGCCACCATCAGCAGTCCCGACAGCACGATAAGCGATGTGGTATTGGTGGGTCCCGTGTTCAGATGGTTGGATGATCCCCACAATGCCCCGACGATGGTGGCAATGATGGAAGCGTACAACCCCATTTGCGGCGGCAGTTCAGCCACTAATGCGTAGGCGATGGCTCCCGGTAGCATGACGATGGAGACCGTGAGGCCAGTGATTAAATCAGGGCGTAGATCCTCGCGTTTATATCCACGAATGAGGCGGAGGGGCTGCATGAAAAACGTAGAAATTTCTGATGAGGTTTCTTGAATGACTTTGCCTATTTCGGGCGGAGTGGGGACATGCGGAGGGGGAGGGGTGCTATTCATACTTCCTTTTTGGGGCAGTTTAATTTTTGAACCAGTCTTAATCTAATCAACAGATCGTACATATATCATGTTCCCAACTTTTTGAGAAGACATTAATTTTCTGTAAAAGACGAGGTTGCAATCGCCTTATCACGCTTACAGGGGATAATTTTTTTATCAATGAACGTATCTTCTCAGTATTCTGGGGAGACTTGACAAATTTTCCTAATGATACTCGTGTAAAATAAAGTGCTGATGAAATTTGTCAAGTCTTGTCCCCAATTTTTTGAGAAGATACCAATGAACCATGCCTAAGCTATTGTACCCGAGAGGTATGGATGTCAAGTTTATTGCATAATTCAACATGGTTCAATGTTGGTATTTTGGTATCTTCTCAGTATTCTGGGGAGACTTGACAAATTTTCCTAATGATACTCGTGTAAAATAAAGTGCTGATGAAATTTGTCAAGTCTTGTCCACGATTTATTGAGAAGATACGTATTTTGCATCTTCGCATTCACCACTTTTGACGCATGTTGAAACTTTTACAGCTAACGCTCGTAAGGGAAGTAAATAGCGACTAAAGTTGGGGATTTTCCCCATTATATATTAGGGAGAATAGAATATGAGCGAAGATAATGAAAAAACAACGGAAGAATTAAAAGCGGATGAACAAGAAACGACTGGAAACGCAAAGAGTTCTGAAGAAGAAATCAATTTTGAAGAAGAAGAGGTAAACACGGGCAGCGAATGGACGGAAGAGTTTGTTGCTGCTGGTGAAGAAATTATAGATGTTGTTAAACGTCTGGTACATGAGGCTGGCGTTCGTCGTGTGGTGGTGAAAAATGCAGAGAAACGCATTCATCTGGAAATACCGCTTTGGATGGGTATCGCGGGTATCGCGTTGCTGCCTTTCTATGCCGCATTAGCTGTCATCGCAGCGTTGCTGGTCGATTGCACTATTTTGGTGGAGCGGGAAGAGAGTAATGACGAAGAGGAATAAGTTCCAGATTCGGCATTGCCGATAGTTGTTGTCATGAAAACGGCCGTTACTGAAAGGTAACGGCCGTTTTTGTTTTTCTACACAAAAGTAGCATCTGCTTTTCTCTCGGAATCCCGCTAGTATAGCTTGGCCTAAGTTCTTCGGGGCTTTCTGTAGTGCAATTTTGTAAAATTGCACGGTCAATTTTACAAAATTGACCTACGATGATTACCGGAGAACTTCCGCCAGCGTGTACTAAGGGAAAACTCGTAAATAACTGTGGCCAAGGTGACAGGCACTTGGCAAGTGCCTGTCACCTGAAAGTCCAAAGTTAAAAACGAACCTTCCCTAAGCCATTAAAAGACGGGATATTTGGCAAAGCAAAACGGCCGTTTATACCAAGTACAATTTACCTATAGGAAAATATGCCAATTGCTGGCATAATAGGGTGCTCATAGTTGAGTATATCCTTAATTGATCATACATCTTATCTTTCGGCCTTTTGACAAAGTTATTAACATAACTCTGACTAATAAGATTTTGTACCCAAGTAAGGATTGACAAATATCAGTATAGTGTTAGATATTTGTATCTCCTCAACATTCTGGGGAGACTTGACAAATTTTCCTATGAAATTTGTCAAGTCTTGTCCACGATTTATTGAGAAGATACAAATATTTTATCAAAAATCAACTATTTTAATAACAGTATCAACTATCTTAGGAATGAGGATTAAATAAAACCAGAAACTTCCATCTGTCATTCCCCTCATCTTCATGAGGGCAGGCTCTGCGAAGACAGGAATCCACAGTCTGGGAAATCATGGATTCCCGCCTTCACGGGAATGATAACTTTGGTAGTTAAATAAATCCTCGTGAAAACTCGTAAATAACTGTGGCCAAGGTGACAGGCACTTGCCAAGTGCCTGTCACCTGAAAGTCCAAAGTTAAAAACGAACCTTCCCTTAGTTCTCATTAGATACAATTTTTTCTTACTGCACAGCCATAATGAAATCATTTACACCAAACCGCGCAACCATTCTAATCATTGATGATGATGATGATATACGCGAGCAACTTTTATACCTCCTATTATCCGAAGGGTATACCGTGCATGATCGGTCAAACGGAAAAGATGGGTTGAAATACGCACAAGAACATCCGCCAACTCTTATTTTGCTTGACATAACGATGCCAAACATGACAGGGCATGAGGTATGCACTCATCTTAAAAGAAATGAAGTGACAAATGATATTCCCGTTATCTTTATTAGTGCCCAAAACGATGTAAAAGATATTGTTAAATCATTTTATGTAGGCGGCGTTGATTATGTCAACAAGCCATTTAATCATGAAGAGGTGTTAGCCCGCGTTGAAGCACATATCACTATCCAATACCATAAAGCTGAGCTAAAAGCACAGGTTGCAGAGTTGGACGCATTTGCACATACTGTCGCTCATGATTTAAAAGGGCCGCTCTCCCTAGTCACCGGGTTTTCCGATTTTCTAATTGAAAAAGATGATTTTAGCGATCATAATGAAGTAGCTGATATTTTGCGGCATATCAAAGAAGGTGGACATCGTGCCATCAATATAACAGATGAGTTGCTGCTCCTTTCTAGTGTGCAAAAACAGGCTATCACATCAGAACCCGTAGATATGGAAACTGTTGTGCAAGAGACACAGCGGCGCATGAAATTTACGATTGCCAAACATGCAGGGCGAATTAACATAACATCTGGATGGCCTATCGCCTTAGGGTATGCGCCTTGGCTGGAAGAGGTATGGGTCAACTATATCAGCAATGGATTGAAGTATGGAGGATGCCCCCCTGTTCTGACAATAGGGGCGGATTTAACAGAGGATAATATGGTTCGTTTTTGGGTTTCGGATAATGGAGCCGGACTTTCAGACGAACAAAAGAGAGCTCTTTTTGTTGAATTCGAGCGTTTGGATAAGGTGTATGCAGAAGGATACGGTCTGGGATTATCCATTGTGTATCGCATTGTGGCCAAATTGGGCGGTACGGTTGGTATAGAGAATACGGAGGCTGACGGGAGTCTGTTTTATTTCACATTGCCAGCCGCACCTGATTATAGTTGGGACATATAGGTGTATAGGGTGATTGCAACCTCGCCTTAATTTGTGATCGAAAATAGAAAAAACCGATCACGAAATACGATCACGACAATCATAACGCATAAATTCCCCGCAATTCACATGTTATGTCAATTGTGGATCTGCTAAAAACAGTGTAAATTTGGAATTTAACAGTGCAATTTGGAGGTTGCAATCGCCCTATATAGGTGTATGCGGTTGTAGACAGCTATATTTACTTTACAGCAGTTGCGTTATTTTGAACATACATCGTTCATTTTTTAGACGAGCCATGTGTTGAAAAAGGGGAAAACGGCCGTTTTCCCTCGCCCTCTCCTCCTCCCATTCATCTAAATATAAGTAGAACCAGTTGTCACCATCCCCCCCCCGCGCATATAATACAAAAGAGCAGGGTACTTTCTCTCTGCTGACTATTATGAGGAATTTCTATGTCAATTTTATGGGCAATCGGCGGTTTTTTCATCGTTCTCACCCCCATCGTTTTAATACACGAACTCGGCCACTTTTGGGCAGCACGTCTATCTAACATTAAGGTTGATGAGTTTGGCTTTGGGCTACCTCCCCGCGCCTTGACGATTACCGAGCGTAACGGCACGATATTTTCGCTCAACTGGATTCCATTGGGCGGCTTTGTGCGCCCTGCTGGCGAAGATGATCCGACCATAGCAGGCGGTTTAGCAAGCGCATCCAAACGCGCCCGTTTTTTCGTGCTGGTTGCTGGAGCGACGGCTAATTTTGTGATGGCCTTTGTTGTCTTTTGGGCATCCTTTATGATTGGTGCGCCGGCCGTCACCATCCATGCGGTCAATCCAGATTCACCGGCCGAAAAGGCAGGATTGCGAGCAGATGATATTATTTTGCAAGCGGACGGCACTGATGTTGAAAACTCTACCGTGCTGACAACGATTGTTTATCGAGAAGCGGGCAACCCTATCAACCTACTGATCGAGCGGGATGGCGAAGAGCAAATAGTAACGCTTATCCCCCGTCTGCCAGAGGAGTATAATACGGCGACAGACGGGCCGACGGGGATCGCTATTGGCTATTCGACCAGCGGTAAACGGCTCACGCATGGAGTGATAGAATCAGCCGTTTTAGCCGCCGATTCAATTGTCAATTATGTACATATCTTCTTCCGTATGCCGATGATGCTTATTCGCGGCGAGATAAGCGCGGCCGAAGCACGGCCAGTCAGCGTCGTCGGCATCAGCCAAATTGCAGGCCAAGCGGCCGAAGCATCCGTCTTTTTGGGCAATGTGTACCCGCTCTTGGATATGATCGCCTTTGTCAGCATCGCTTTGGGCTTAACAAACCTGCTTCCCATCCCCGCCTTAGACGGCGGGCGCATCCTCTTTGTACTCATTGAAGCGATACGCGGCAAACGGATTGAAGCCGAAAAAGAGGGGATGGTTCATATGGTTGGGATGGTACTCTTGCTTGGATTGATGGCCTATATGATCGTGAATGATGTTATAAATCCGATTATTCAGTAAGATAATTTGTATCTTCTCAGTATTCTGGGGAGACTTGACAAATTTTCCTAATGATACTCGTGTAAAATAAAGTGCTGATGAAATTTGTCAAGTCTTATCCCCAATTTTTTGAGAAGATACGATAATTTCGTAAAACTATCCGCGCAATGTAACAACATTGCAACACACAGCATCCGTCGAAAATTATGGGCAAATTTGCACTGCAAATTTGTAAGTGAATACGTATGAGTAACGAAGAAGAAGAAAAAGAAAGCAAACGGCCGTCAATCGAAATAATCCACGAGCTGCTGCACGGGGACGATCTGGACATCCCAGAATTAGGAGTTTTATCTGACATGGAGCCAGACCTGTTGACCTATTTCAAAGAAGAGTGGGTGGCAGCGGCCAATGATCGGCGGCACGCCATCGGGCATCATCTAAAAGATATGACCGAGTACGATTACTCCGTTGATTTTGAACCTATTTTCAGCTTTATGCTGGATGATACCTACGCCGAAGTGCGGATTGCGGCATTGACTGGATTGTGGGATTCAGAAAACATATCCCTGATTCCCTCTGTTTTGCAAATGGCGTATGAGGATGAAGATACGGCCGTTCGCGTCGCCGCCATCCGCGCCTTGACCCATTATGTGATATTTGCCCAATGGGAGATCACACCAGAGGACTCGGCCGATGTCATTGTCTCCTCACTGATAGAGTTACATGACAGAGGAGAGACCGATGTTTCCCTTCAATCCGCCATCCTCGAAGCGATCAGCGCATCACCAAATACGCTCATGCCAGAGATGATCGAAAATGCGTATAGCAGTGAACACCGCCAACTGCGGATGAGTGCCATCTTTGCGATGGGCAACACGGCCGATGAACGATGGCTGCCCATCCTGCGCGAAGAGATGGAAAGCCGACTTAGCAACTTCCGTGCCGAAGCGGCACGCGCCGTTGGCGGCATTGGCAAAGAAGAAGCCGCTCCAGCCCTCATCAATCTGCTCATAGACGAAGATGAAGATGTTGTAGCGATGGCGATCCAAGCGTTAGGCGAAATCGGGGGGAAAACCGCCAACCAAGCCCTTTACCAACTGAACGACGATCCCGATTACGAACAGTATGAAGAGATCATCGACGAAGCGTTAGAAACCGCCCAGATGCTGCATGAAATAGAACATATGGAACTGTCGCACGATTCTGATCATATGAACGGACATCACCATTAGCGGGGTTGCAAAGCTACGGGAATGCGGGGTATCGGCCCTGTGATTTTGCAGCTTTACCGTTCATTTTATGAGAGATGTTATCGCTGTTCTTGTGCAGAATATTCTGCCCATTTTTATTGTCGCCTCATTTGGGTATGCGCTGCAAAAGTGGAAACCTCTCGACAAAAAGACGTTATCTACCGTCGTTCTTTATATTTTTAGCCCCGCCCTCGTTTTCAAATCTCTTGTCACCACAACATTAGGCGGGCAAGAGATGGGGCGGCTGGTGCTGTTCAGCGTCGTTGTCATTTTTAGCATGGGCGGACTCGCCTTTCTCGTCTCCCGTCTGCTCAAACTGTCACGCAGCGACAGCGCAATGCTGATATTTGTCAGCATGTTTGTCAATGGCGGCATGTACGGTCTCACGCTCAATAGATTGCGCTACGGCGAAGACGGGCTGTCATTGGCAATTATTTATTATGTGACCAGCACTGTTTTGGTATACACTGTCGGTCTCTTCATCGCCTCCGCTGGTCAATTATCATGGCGTGACGCATTGGCAAGATTGATGCGACTGCCGCCCGTTTACGCTGTCGTCTTGGCAGTCATCTTTTACAGCTTTCAGATCAATGTTCCCGCTCCACTCATGCGCGGCCTTGAACTCGCCAGCCAAGCGACCATCCCCATTATGATTTTGATGCTGGGCGCACAAGTTGCCGATTTACATGGCAATGCGGTATGGAAAATAACAATCCCCGCCGTCTCATTGCGTCTGCTTATCTCGCCATTTATCGCCGTTTTCATCGCGGGGGTGATGGGCTTATCTGGATTAGGCCACTCGGTGGCAATCGTAGAGGCGATTATGCCGACAGCGGCTATCTCGATCGTTGTCGCCAATGAGTTTGATATGAATCCAACGGCCGTTACCAGCATCGTCACCATTTCGACATTGCTCAGTCCGTTCACGATTGCAATAGCGATCACAATTTTGGGGTTATGATGGGGAAATTTGTTCGTAAATTTCGCATATGGGGGCAAATCGTCTTTGTTTTACCGCCCCTGCTGTTCGCAATGCGGCTGTACGCGCAGGAATCAGCCTTAATTCATGCTGAATCAACGGCCGTTTCCCATTTTGGGCAAGCGATCACCTTCGATCTCGTCGCCGAAACAGACACGCCCATCAGCCAAGCAAGCCTTTTTTTTCGCGCCGAAGGAATGAACGACACCTTCACCGTTGACATCCCCCTCACCGCCGAAACGGTGATCACCCTCACCTACAGCGCAGAGTTAAGTAATATCCACCTCGACCCATTCACCACCATCAGCTATTGGTGGCGATTAGAAACGGCCGTTGGCGACAGCATCGATATTCCGCCGCAAACGGTGCAATATGACGATAACCGTTTCGTGTGGAAAGCGATGGCAGATGGGGATGTAACGGTGCATTGGGTCGGCGACGAGACAGCGATAGGGCAATTGGCCTTAGATATTGTGCGCGAAAGTGAGGAGCGGTTGACGGCCGTCTTTTCTGCACCATCCCCCGCGCCGCTCAATATCTATATCTATCCCTCAGCCGCCGATTTACGCGCCGCGCTACAATTGAGCGGGCAAGAGTGGGTCGGCGCACACGCCAATCCCGCGCTGGGGGTGATTTTGCTCAGTGCGGCCAACAGCCGCACCGCCGCCGCCGACCTGCGCCAATCCATCCCCCACGAGATGAGCCATCACGCTCTCTATCAAGCGATGCCCCGCGCGGAGTTTCCCCTCTGGTTCGACGAAGGGCTGGCTTCGACGATGGAGAGCGTGCCAGATGCGGGGTATGAGGTAGTTTTGGAAACGGCCGTTGCCAATCAAACCCTTATCCCCATCGCCGATCTGTGCCGTACTTTCCCCGCCAACGCCGAGCAAACGATCCTCGCCTACGCCGAAAGCACCTCCTTCATGCGCCACATCCAAGATGAATATGGAGATGATGTAATCGGCCGTTTCATCACCACCTACGGCAGCGGAGCCGACTGTTTTTCAGGCGTGGAACAAGCATTAGGGGTATCATTAACAGAAGCTGAAGCAGAGTGGTTGCACGCCTCCAAACCAGAAACACCGCTCGCAGCTGCATGGAAAAAGAGCAAATTATGGCTCTTGTTATTGGCAGGCGGCGGGTTGATCAGCCTGTTGCTCACAAGGAAATAATCATGCTAAAACATTTTATTATTTATGAATAGCCTTACTCGGGAGATGAATATGTTCAACGTGCCAGCCCATTTGGATGATTTATTACAGATATTACTTGCTATTTTACAAGGAGAAGATGAATAGTAACGACGACTAAGGGAAAACTCGTAAATAACTGTGGCCAAGGTGACAGGCACTTGCCAAGTGCCTGTCACCTGAAAGTCCAAAGTTAAAAACGAACCTTCCCTAAGGCAGTTTCCGAATTTTAATCACTCCTTAACTTACACCGTCATTCTTGCAAAGGGTACGATTAGTTAAGCCGAAGGCGTACTCATTGTACCCTTTGCAGGAATCCACAGTCTGGAAAATCATAGATTCCCGCCTTTACGGAAATGACAACTTTGGTGGTTAAATAAATCCTCGTTCCTAAGTATTAGGCCATTTCTAAATTTAAATCATCCAAAACTTTGATTGTCATTCCCGCCCCCATCCCCACGAAGGTGGGGGCGGGAATGACAAATGTATACTTATTTTTCATAAATGACCTTACACAAGATTAGTTCAATTTCTTAGCCGTGTAAACCATTTATCCAGAGAAAAATTGAACCAATCTTCAAAGAGTGTTATGAGTAATTCACCAGAATTTGCCCGCATTTACATGAAGGGTACACAGTTATTACATCAAGGAAAAGCAGAAAAAGCGATACCATTGCTAGAAAAAGCACGGAAAATCGATCCTGCCCACGTGGACACTGCGATCAATTTGAGCGGCGCGTATGTGCTGCAAAAAAAATTCAAGCAGGCGATCACTTTGCTAGAGCCATTCAGAAAAAGCGACCCCGACCATATAATGATTTGGACGAATTTGGGAGCCGCTTATCTGGGCAATCCCGTTTTGGCAAACGATGATGAGCAGATGAAGGCGATTGATGCGTTCAAAAAAGCGTTAGCGATCAATCCCATCGCTCCCAATGCGGCGTACAATATCGGACTGATCTATTATCGGCGCAACGATCCCATCAACGCCGCTACCTATTTTCAAAAAGCGGTTCAAGCCGACCCGCACGACCGCGATGCCCGCACCCTTCTGGAGCGTATGAGAGATAGAGAGTAGAGATGGGAGATAGAGAGGGGAAACGTTTGTTTGGTTCTCTATCTCTATCTTAACAAATGTAATGAGTACGCGATCTTTGGTGGATATACGGATTTTGCAACGTGAATACTTGCTGGCGATCAGCAGGGCGTTGACGGCCGAATTAGACCTGCCCGATCTATTACGCATTATTTTGCAGTCGGCGGTGGAGTTTGTCGGCGGGCGGGCGGGGATAATCGTGCTGGCTGACCCGCATATTGAGACATTACGGGTAGCGGCCGTTTATGGCATTCCGCCCCATATGGTGAATTATTTTGAGCCATTACTGCGTGGTGTGCCATATATTTCGGGACGGGAGCAGGACGCGCTGCCAGAGTTAAACCGTCACCTGATGGAGATCGCCAAAAAGGTGGATTTGGATTTAAATCAGGTGGTGCGGTTGCCGATGGGATACGGCAATGAGGTGATTGGGCTGATTTATATGTTTCAATCGGGGAACTCTCATTTTGGACAAGATACGGCCGTTCTCCTCAGTAGTTTTGCCCAACAAGCGGCCATTGCCGTCAAGAATGCGCGGTTGTACAGCCAAGTTCAGCAAGAAAAACAGCGTCTAAGCGCAATTTTAGAACAAAGTGCCGACGGGGTGATGATTCTCGACGAGCAATTAGCGATCACCGTCTTCAACCGTGCGTTGAGCAATATGACCAATTGGAAATCGGCCGATGCTATCGGGCAACAACATGAAGATGTGATGGTGTGGCAAGCCTTAAAAAGCGAGATGACGCTTGAGCAAGCGTTAGATGATGGCTGGCCTCTGCCCGGAGCGGCACATCTTTATGTGGAAGGGGAGTTTGCCCTGCGCGGCAAAAATAATCACATTATGCTGGGCATCACTTACGCGCCGCTTTTGGACGACAACGGCCGTATGACCAATATCATCGCCAATATCCGTGACCTCACCCGTTACCGCGAAGAAGAACAGTTACAAAAAACATTCATCTCCGTCGTCAGCCACGAACTAAAAACGCCCGTCTCCATCATCAAAGGGTATGCGGGGACATTGCGACGGCAAGACGCGCATTGGTCACCCGAAATTTTGGATGAATCGTTAGCCATCATCGAAGAGGAAGCGGACAGTTTGACCGATTTGATCGACAATCTGCTGGAAGCGTCCCGCTTGCAGGCAGGGACATTTTCGCTGGAGTTGAGCGAAGAGGTGATGTTGGATCGGTTGGTAACGGCCGTTATGCGTAAATTCAACCCCCAAAGCGACAATCATACCTTCACCCTTGACTTTCCAGACGATTTCCCGGCCGTTTGGGGAGACGAACGCCGCCTGACCCAAGTGCTGAACAATCTTGTCAGCAATGCCATCAAATACAGCCCTGACGGCGGGCTGATCACCCTCAGCGGCCGTATCCATCCCGATCATGTCACCATCTCCGTCACCGATGAAGGGATTGGCATCCCCGAACATCAACGACATCGCATTTTTCAACAATTTTCGCGGCTGGATAACGCTCTCAGCCGCCAAACGGAAGGGACGGGCTTAGGGCTGTTTTTATCAAAATCCATTGTGGAAGCGCATAACGGCCGTATTTGGTTCAATAACAACGAAAACGGCGGCACAACTTTCACATTTTCATTACCAAAAGAGTGACGCGTATATGAGTGTGGGCGATCAATTCACACACTCACTACGCGCCGCTCGCAAAAAGGAGAATAGATGCACACACAAATTTCATGCCCAAGATGCGGCACACCATTCATGGCCGAACTCCATCAAATCATTGATGCTGGGCAGAATCCACACCTGAAACAACAATTATTGGCCGGCCAGCTCAACGTCGCCCAATGCCCAAAATGCGGTACTGGCGGCATGATGACGACAGCGATGCTTTTTCACGATCCCGCTTATGAAATGTTTCTCATTTACATGCCGCAAGAGATGAACATGGGACATGACGAGCGTGAACGGTTCATCGGCGACCTGACCCAGCGGGCGATGAATGCGATCCCCAACGAACAGCGGCGGGCGTATATGTTGCAGCCACAAACGATCATCAGATTTGAGACCTTTATCGAAAAAGTGCTGGAGACCGAAGGGGTGACGAAGGAGATGATCGATCGGCAGCGCAAGCAGGCCGAGTTGTTGCAGACATTGGCAAAATCGGATTTGGATGTTGCCAAATATCTGGTCAAGGAGCGGATGGGCGAAATTGATCAGGTCTTCTTTGAGATGCTGCAACAGACGATTGATGCGGTCGCTAACAGTAAGGACAACGCCCAATTGGTGCGTCTCACCAATATACGGGCGATGCTGATGACGGATACGCCAGCCGGCCGCCAAGTTGAAAAGCGGCAAATCGCCATGCACGGCTTCAATATGGATGCAAAAAAGGCGGGCGGATTATCACCAGAATTGCTCTTAAAGCATGTATTGGCGAATAAAGCGGATATGACGACGGTCGATCAGTTGGCACAAGTGGGACAGCAGGCGTTAAATTATGATTTTTTCCATCTATTAAGCCATGAGATTGACGAATCGCCGAATGACGCTCAATTGATCGCTTTACGCGATCATCTTCTCGCTATTTTTGATAAAATGCAGACGCAGACGAAAAAATTGATCGATGATGCCAATCAGATGATTCAAGATATCTTGGATGCGCCAGACCAAGCGGCCGCTATCCAAAAGCTCGCCCCCAGAATTGATGATACGTTTATGTATATGTTGTCGAGTAGAACGGCCGCTGTCGACCAGCAGGGCAATAGGGAGGAAGCAAACGCTTTGCGTAACATTTACGAACTCATTCGCAAACAGGCCGAAAGCCAATACCCGCCAGAAGTCGTCTTGATCAACAAATTGGTAGAAGCGGAGAGCGAGGCGGAACAAGAGGTACTCTTTGATAAAAATGAGGCGTTGCTCACCCCTGAATTGCTCACAGTTATCGAGAAATTAGCTGATGATATTGAAAAGTCGGGACAGGTGGAAACGGCCGTGAAACTCCGCGTCATCAACAATAAAATCAAAGCCCGATTGAATAAATAGACGGCACATACGAGCATAAATAAGGACGCAGGTTTACAGGATTTATAGGATGAACGCAGATTTCTTTTTTTATCTGCGTTTATCCTGAGAATCCTATGAATCTGCGTCCTATTCTCTCCCCTAATCCTATGAACAAACCAGTAAAAGTATTGAGTATCGGCGGCTCGGACAGCGGCGGGGCGGCGGGGGTGCAGGCGGATTTACGCACGTGGGCATTATTGGGCGCGTATGGGATGAGTGCGTTAACGGCCGTTACCTCCCAAAACAGTCTCGACATTCACGCCATCCAATTCATGCCCGCCGCCTTCATTCGCTCCCAAATAGATGTGATTTTCGATGATTACGGCGCAAACGGCGTAAAAACGGGCTTCTTTGGCCGCGCTGAACTGGTCGAAGCGGCGGCGGCGGGCTTGCAGCAGCACCAACCGCCCAATATCGTGATCGATCCCGTGCTGGTGAACCATAAAGGGGCAGCGATGTTTCGGGGTGATGTGTTACACGCATACAAAACGCTGCTCATCCCGCAAGCGACCATCGTTACCCCCAATTTGAATGAGGCTGCTTTGCTGGCTGGACTTGAAATCAAGAAATGGGAAAATGTGCAAACGGCCGTCAGCCACATTCACGCGCTCGGCGCGAAATACGTTTTGCTCAAAGGGTGGCGCGAAGGGGATCAGATGGTTGACGTGCTATTTGATGGCTGCCAAACAGAGCGTTTCACCACCAAATACATCAAAACAGAGAATCTGCATGGCAGCGGCGACACGATGTCCGCATCCATTTGTGCCTTTTTGGCAATGGGAGAAGAGATGAAAACGGCCGTTGCCCGCGCCGTCCCCTTTACCCATCAAGCGATAAAAAACGGGGCCGACTGGCAATTAGGAAAAGGACACGGCCCCGTCTGGGCATCAAGATAAACGAAAATATATCGACTCACAAAATTATTCAACCGCAGATTACACGGGGCAAGACTTGATAAATTTCATCAGCATTTTATTTTACACGAGTAACATTAGGAAAATTTGTCAAGTCTCCCCAGAATACCGAGAAGATACGATTTTTTGTATCTTCTCAATAAATCGTGGGCAAGACTTGACAAATTTCATCAGCATTTTATTTTACACGAGTAACATTAGGAAAATTTGTCAAGTCTCCCCAGAATACCGAGAAGATACGATTTTTTCTACTAATCTGCGAAAATCTACGTAATCTGCCGGATCATATTTTTCTAAGGGAAGGTTCGTTTTTAACTTTGGACTTTCAGGTGACAGGCACTTGCCAAGTGCCTGTCACCTTGGCCACAGTTATTTACGAGTTTTCCCTAAATAGTACAACCGTTACCCTTAATCCCGTTTGAATTTAGAATAATCTGGCTCCGCATAATGCGTTTTGCCGCCATCACTGATTTCGTGCATCGCTTTCACCTTCATCTGCAAGCCGAAGAGCGTGATAAACCCAACCGCATCCGATTGATCATACACATCTTCCTGTCCGAAGGTGGCGAAATCTTCACGGTATAAGCTATGGGCACTCTCTCGGCCAATCACCGTCAAATTTCCTTTATACAATTTCAACTTCACCCAGCCCGTCGTCGTTTCCTGCGTTTTGTCAATGAACGCCTGCATCGCTTCGCGCAATGAGGTGTACCATTTGCCGTTATAGACCAATTCTGCGTAACGGACAGCCAACTGCTCTTTGAAATGGCTCGTGTCCCGATCTAGCGTCAACGATTCCAGAGCATTATGCGCTTTGTACAGAATCGTGCCGCCCGGAGTCTCGTATACACCATGCGATTTCATACCGACCAGCCGATTTTCGACCAAATCCACACGGCCGACACCATGTTTCGCCCCTAAAGTATTCAATGTTTGAATAATATCTGCTGGCGGTAATTGCAAATCGTTGACCGCGACTGGCACGCCTTTCTCAAAATCAATCTTGACCACTTCGCTTTCATCGGGAGCGTTCTCGGGCGATGTTGTCCATTGGTACATGATCTCTTCTGGTTCCAGAGATGGTGTTTCTAAGATGCCGCCCTCGTGGGAGAGATGCCACATATTAGCATCACGACTGTACATTGATTTTTTGGTGTGGACGACGGGGACATTATGTTTTTTCGCATATGCCAGCGCATCTTCACGGGAGCGGATGTCCCATTCACGCCATGGGGCGATCACTTGCAGGGCGGGATTGAGTGCTTTATAGGTCAATTCAAAGCGTACTTGATCGTTTCCTTTGCCTGTTGCCCCGTGCGCGACCGCGTCAGCTCCTTCAACTTCGGCGATGGCAACCTGCCATTTGGCGATTAACGGCCGTGCCACAGAAGTCCCCAGCAAATACTCTTTCTCATAAACCGCGCCCGATTTCATCATTGGAATAAGGAAATCTTTGGCAAACTCATGGCGCAAATCTTCGATATACACTTTGCTCGCGCCGCTGGCTAACGCTTTTTGGCGCAATCCTTCCAACTCCCCTTCTCCCTGCCCGATATTGGCGCAGAAGGCGATGACCTCACACCCATAATTTTCGCGCAGCCACGGCACGATGACGGATGTATCTAATCCACCTGAATAGGCGAGTACCACTTTATTTACTTTTTGCTTCGACATATTTTATTCTCCTTTTCAATTAATAATGAGCAATGAACGATGAACAAAGTCGTTCACGGCTTACATCTTTCTGCTTTTAATAATTATGTAAATCATACGAATGATCTGTTCAATTTCATTCGCGTAACGTATTTTCTCAGTATTCTGGGGAGACTTGACAAATTTTCCTAATGGTACTCGTGTAAAATAAAGTGCTGATGAAATTTGTTAAGTCTTGTCCACGATTTATTGAGAAGATACCGCGCAACGGTAACAATTAACAATTAAGACATGGTTCAAATTAGGGCAAATCGTCTTTACAGATGTTGCATGATTGGGCGACCATAAAGGTCGCCTCTATAGGAGTAAATTATAGGGGCGCGGCCTTGTGCCCGCCCTCAACGTGTAAAGATCATCTTGCATAAAATGAACTGTCAATTCCTTGCCAATTGTTAATTGCTAATTGCTAATAGTTCTTCGTTAATTGCATAATAACGGCCGTTTCATCACATGCTTCTTGAATCGGACAAAAGGCACAATCCTGCCGTACCTTTTGCGGAAAGCAGGTGATCTCTGTGACGGCAAAGCCCGCTCGTTGAAAAAATGTGATTGCGCGTGTAAGCGCAAATAAAGTTGGCAGTTCCCGCCGTTTTGCTTCGGCAATCAACGCCTTCACAATACGGCTGCCCCATCGCTGCCCTTTGACCCGATCATGCACCGCCAATGAGCGCACTTCGGCTAAAAATGGGGTGTAATACAGCAGGTTGACACAGGCGGCCACACCCTCATCATCCTCACCAATCAGCCAATTTCCCACCGTTTCACGGATAGATGACTCTGTGCGCGGCAGCACATCACCACGATTGGCATGATCGTTCACCAACTGCAAAATGGCGGGAATATCGGCTTCAACAGCTGTACGAATACTCATAAATACTCTTTACATTCTTGGGCGACCCAGCAGGCCGCCCGATTCTCTCTTATAGGAGCAAACAAGCATCAATATACTGACTTAGCCTCTTTGCCCAGCATGACGATGGCTGGGATACCTGTAAACATCACCACGCCGCCGATGATGAAGGAAGATTGCAGCCCAATTTTGTCAGCTAATACGCCAACGATTGCGATACCCATCGCCCGAACAGCGAAGTTGACAGCCAAATACGAGCCGTTGGCAAGAGCGCGGTTCTCGGCGAACTCATCCTGAACGACGGCAAGTAGCACTGGCTGGGGAGAGATGGCCGTCAATCCCAGACCGATGAGCAAGGGGACGATTGCCCAGTTGGGGGCGTAGAGAAAAGCGAGCATGATGATGGCTGAGAGCGCGGTTAAGACTAATAGAACCTTCACCCGTCCCAATTTATCGCTGAGTGTGCCAGCGAATAAAGCACCAACCACGCCTGCACCTTCTAAAATCGTCAACGCTGCCGCGCCCAGCCACAGATTCCCTTCGCGCACATCGTTGATATAGAGGGTGAGAAAGGTCGTCAGCGAGGCGAGCATCAGGATGCGCGTGACCATCAGCCATGTAAAGATGGGGAACAGGCGACGGGCTTTCGGCCAAAAGGTGGCAGCGGAAACGGCCGTTTTACTCTGCGGCCGCGCGGCAACATTACGTAAGCGCAGGTATAAAATGCCCGATACCGCCCAGCCGACGAATGCCATCCGCCATAACCCTTCCAGCCCGAACCAGCTGACCCCAGCCGCAACGGCGATAGGGCCGAGCGTGCGTCCCATCTCTCCCGCCGCCATAAACATGCTCATCCCCTTGCCCACGCGGTCGCCAGAAACGCGGGCGATCATGGCCGGAGCGGGGGCGTGGAAGGCGGAAATGGAGAAGCCAACGGCCGTTAATAACATCGCCAACATCACATAATTGGAGGTTAGGCCGATACAGCTCATCAACGTACCGGTGATGGCGGGTGCAAGGATGATGAAGTAGCGCAAGCTGATACGGTCAGCGAGATAGCCGATGAACGGGTTCATCAAGCTGGGCAATTGGGTAAAAATTGCCAGCCCGCCCGTGAAGGCGTAATTGGTGGCAAGCCGATCTTGCAACAGGGGCAGCAACGGCGCAAGAAACGCGCTGTAGGTGTCGTGAGTAAAATGGCCGCCAGCGATGGTGGCAACTTGATCGGTGTGGAAGGTATTGTCAGGCTTTTTCATAGGGATTGGGGAGCGGGGATTAGGGAACGGAGGGGGTTGCATAATCGGCCGATATTGTGCACAATGTAATGGTACAGGATGCTGTACAACATTTAGCGAGGTGAATATGGATGCGGTAACGATTTCAGAAGGGCGTAGACGACTGTTTGATTTGCGGCAACAGGTTGTAGATAACCATGACCAAGTGATTATGACCCATAAAGCGGGAAATATAGTCTTAATTTCGATGAACGAATGGGAAATATACCGTGAAACGACCCGTTTGATGAACGATAGAGAAGCGTTGATGGCGTTGGTGCGCTCATTTGAGCAGCATGACGCGGGCAAAGTACGCGGCAAATCGGTTGATAAGATTTTTTCTGATCGGTTATGAAGTGGAAGATATTGATTCTGGATAAAGCGGAGAAGGATTTGATCTGGTTTCGCCGACATGACCGCAAGCATTATTTGAAATGCTTCGATTTGATTTGTGACGTGACGCATGATCCGCGTACGGGCGCAGGCAAACCAGAACGGTTGAAATATTTTGAACGTGAAGTATGGGCGCGCCGCGTCTCTTTGGAGCATCGTCTTATTTATGTGATTTATGCCGATGAAGGGCAGGTTGAAATCGTCTCGTGCAAATTGCATTGTGAAGGGTTGCTTAATTGAAAGAGGACACGGATAAACGCAGATGACACCGATTTTTTCTTTATCGGTGTTTATCTGTGTGATTTGTGTCCTATTTAGAAAGTGTCAGGTCGTTAATTCTCCATTATCAATTTAGTTAAGATGGCAACGGCCGTTTCCACATCATCTTTTGTCACCACCAGCGCGGGGGCGAAGCGGAGGGTGTTTTCGCCCGCGCTGATGAGGATGAGACCATTTTGACGGGCGGCGGAGATGAGGGGGGCAACGGCCGTTTTCATTTCCATCGCCGCCAGCAAGCCAGTGCCGCGCACCTCTACAATTTTCTCTGAGGGAATTGCTTGCAATTGCGCCCGCAAATACGTCCCATTTTCGCGCACTTGGGCGAGGAAATCGAGCTGGTTGACACGATCAAAGACGACATTAGCGGCGGTGCAGATTAACGCCCCTGCCGCAAACGTGCTGCCATGATCGCCCGGCTTAATAGTGTCGGCGACCGCTTGCGTCATCAGCGTCGCGCCGATGGGCAAGCCGCCTGCTAACGGTTTCGCCAATGTCATCATATCAGGCGTGACCCCAGTCTGCTCATGCGCCCAGAGTGTGCCCGTGCGCCCCAGCCCGCATTGCACTTCGTCAAAAATTAGCAGGGCGTTATGCTTGTCACAAAGGGCACGAAGGGCGTGCAAAAATGCGGGATCGGCCGCATGAACGCCCCCTTCTCCCTGCACTGGCTCGACGATGACGGCGCAAACGGTGTCATCAATCGCCGCCGTTGCCGATTCGACATCGTTAAAAGTGGCAAATTCAACATTTGGTACCAGCGGCGCAAATGGAGCGCGGTATTTATCTTTGTATGTCGTTGATAACGCCCCCATCGTCCGCCCGTGAAAGCCGCCCGTGAAAGTGATGATTTTCGTTTTACCTGCCGCTCCCGCCGCGTAGCTGACTTTGCGAGCAAATTTCAACGCCGCCTCATTTGCTTCTGCGCCTGAATTGCAAAAATAAACGCGGTCGGCGAAGGAGTTTTCGACCAGCCGTTGCGCTAACTGCGCTTGCGGCGCGGTGTGATACAGATTGCTGACATGGGTCAGTTTGGCGGCTTGATTAGAAACGGCCGTTACCCACTCCTCATCACTATGCCCCAACGCGGTGACAGCGATCCCTGACGTAAAATCAAGATACTCCTTGCCCTCGCTGTCAACCAATGTCAACCCTTTCCCATCCGTAAACACGATGGGCGGCCGTATATATGTCTGCAATACATATTTTCCTTCAAGTTCAATAATTTCGTTCATAATTTCTCCGTCAAGCTAGAGGTCTGAGCTAGGGCTAGAGGGCATTTGCACTCACGCCTTACCCTTCACCCAAAATACCGCTAACTTTACCTATGCAAAAAAAAACCGCCAGCCCCTGTGCGGGTCTGGCGGTCGTTGATTTTTTTCCTTTAATTATGCGTAAACGCAATCAACCCCAAAAGCCAGACCTTGTGATCTGGCGACGACGGAAGCGACGGGGGAGTTGATTTACAAAATTCATGGACGGAATGGTAACAAATAATATATGGATGTCAAACAATAACAGTAAACGCGCTAGGTCTGCTTGGCCTACCTTCTTCGGGATTTTCTGTGGTGCAATTTTGTAAAATTGCACGGTCAAATTTGCAAATTTGACCTACGATAATCGTACAGGAACTTCCGCCAGTGTGTACTAGTATTGCTTGGCCTAAGTTCTTAGATGATATACGCCGCCTGTATTGGGA
>WFSA01000337.1 GCA_015486215.1 Anaerolineae bacterium
AGTTCGGCAAGGCGGAAGATGTGGAGTTCGGCATCGGTCTCTTGCGGCAGGCTGGGGTTGCTTAGGAATGCCCAGACAGCGATGAGGGTGATGAGCAATGTTATGCCAAAACCGGGATCGATCTGTTTTAATGACTGTTTCCAATTCATGTTAGTTGATCTACAGATTTAGGTTCTTCAGTAATTCCTGTGATTCAGCAACTTGCAGGGGCTGGCCTTGTGCCCGCCCTCAACTGGGCGACCATAAGGGTACGCCCCTATAATAAAAATCACGGGAATTCTCAGAGATCCCAGATTTGTTTTGTGATCTTTGTGTCCCCATGGTGAAGTAGTTAAGAAGCTGCGTAGTTATCTTTACTCAATCGTTTCAATAACGAAGGTCAGTTCTCCATTTAGTCGGGGTGTGCGCTCAATTGACGGCCAGCTGTATAGGCCGGCGTGCAAACTGTATGCGGCGGGCAAATCAGCAGGCGGATGGAGCCAAAATTGGGCTGTCATATAATCGCCTTCACGCCAATAAACGGGGTGAACGATACCAGTATCATCTTGTGCGATCAACTCGCCCGCGTCGTTGAGCAGATGGATGAAGAAATGGTAGTCGGCTAATGTCCGCTGTTCGGTGGTGATGTGCCATGTCAAAATGAGGGGGTACGGTTTGCCTGCGTGCATGGGGGACGGGGTTTCAACGGTGTGCAGTGCAAGCCCATTTTCCCATCGTGCGAGCGGAGGAGGCTGTTGTTGGCTGTATGAACGGCCGTCTACATAATAGATTTCCCAATTGGCGTGCGGGGTGGGGATGGTTTGTAAGAGACGGCCGTTTGCATCCAATAATCCCCGTGCAACATCGTCTGTCTCGACTGAGATAAAGTAAATTGTACACCCGTCAGGCATTAAAAAACCGCGCCCCTGCACCGCCAGCCGCACATCGGACGGGTATAAAAACGGTTCTAACAATCCGACTGGGGACGCATTTCGATCTATTCCTTCTGAGAACAGTGTGATGCTGCATGATGGATTTTCGGCTTGTATTCGGCGCAGGGTGACGACGGCTTCTTGGAGGTGAACGGCCGTGTGATTGCCAGATATATCCATTTCATCAGCCAATTTTAACCCTGTGACCATCATTCCAAATTGCCACACGCCCCATCCTAACAAGGGCAGTAAAAGTAAGGATGTCCATAAATAGCGCAACGGACGATGGGATGCTTTCTTTGTCAATGTTAACAGCAAATCAAAGACGGCCGCAATTGCAAAAGCGGTTGCTGGCAGCAAATATAGGAAAAAATAGTTTTGCAGATAGTGGGAGTGGCGTAGATATAACAGGATGGGAATTAGTGACCAAACGGCCGTTACTAGTAATCCCATCTCATAATCGGGTAATTTTTGATGGGGTTGGTGACGATACCAATACCCAATTGGGGCGATAAGGGTGTACAGGAGGGCGATAACGATGATTCCACGAGTAAGCGGCGTAAAGTAGGGGAGTTTGGGGACGCTGTTTTGCCATTCTCCTGTTTGTTGGATGAGATAGTTGTCACCAGCGGCGAGTTCAAAGAGGATGAGGAGGGAGGCGGCGTTGACGGTCGTTTCTTTAATATGCGTTTCACCAGACAGTTCTGCCCCGCTCAACAGTGCCGATAATGCACGAAGATCGGCAAAATTATGTCCTGATTCGTAACGTAAATACGGGGTATAGAGCAGAAGAAAGAGGGCAATGCCCAGCAAAATCGGCCACGCTGTCTGCCGCCAACTGCCGCGCCAAAACCGCCGCCAAAAAATGAGAGCGATGAGCAGTAAAACGGGCAAAAGGACGAGTGCGCTGAGATGCAGCTGGGTGATAATGGCAAGCCAGATGAAGGAGGAGATGAGGAATAACGGCCGTTTACTTTGCAAATAGAGCAGAACTGAGGCGAACAAAAGGGTTGTAAAAAAGGGGATCAGGCTGGGATTCCAGATGAGGCGGCTGTAATGGATTGCCCATGGGTTGAGGGCGAATAAAAAAGTGGCGATGAGGGGGAGAAACGGCCGTTTGAACACCTTAACCCCCGTCACAACCAAAATGGGTAACGCCATCACCCCCAAAATGGCTTGAAACCAAAGCGGAGACATTACCGTTTTCTGCATAAATAAGGGCAGCGCGAGCAGATATTCTACAAACGGGGGGTTCATCGCCCCTGCTGAGGCTTTGTTTGCTGCCATCGGGAATTTGCCCACGTTTACCCAATCGAGTGCGATCCCGTATAAAATGGATTGATCGCCCCAAATTGGCGAATAGCCTAACTGATAGAAACGTAAAAACGTACCTGCGCCTATCAGCAGCAACAAGGCAAATATGACAACAACGTCCCTCTTTTTTTTGCTATTTATCATGGAGATGGGGTGAGTAAAATGGAATCACGGCCGTCGTCAGTTAATAATCGCTGCCCTGTATGTTCGTGATACATGCCGACGAGTAACGCATAGTCGTCACTGATTTTGGGCGCATCTGTGAGCGTGTGGGAGTCTGTAATGTATTCGTCAAGCATCCATGAAGTCGTGGCGCGTCCCCAATTGGATGGAACGGTATCAGATTGGGCCACAATTTGCCCGTCAGCGTCTATAAGTTGTACAAACACTTTGTATGGTTTGCCTGTGTATTGATCGGCACGCCAAATGAGCGTGACTTGTTGATCGTCTATAGTATACCCAAGCAGTGAATACGCCCCGCCGAGTCTGTTTTTCATGCTGTGTTGTGTGACAGGTTCTTCCCATACACGGCCAAACATATGTGGTGCAGGCAGATAGAATGTGTTTGGCAGCAGTAATAAAAGGGAGAGTCCAGCAACGGTTGCGACAGTATATTTTGCTGTTTGATGTTTAGTATTTTGAATGAACCGGCTTACCATCCATGCAATAAAAGGTACGAGATAAACAATATAAATGCTTTTTACGGTGTCTCCTTTGCCCGGGATGGCGTAGCGGCTGGTAAAAATAAGGAAGCCGCTTATGGTTATGGTGAGTAGAAGCCAGGATAATGTGTCTAATCCATTTACGGCCGTTATGGAAACTCTCTTCATAGAGGCGGGCTTCTTTTTTGGGCGCAAGCGGATAAGAGCGGCCATGGTTAAGCCAGTAAAAAGTACGCCTGCCCACATAGCGTAAACCAGCATTTCTTGAACGGCGGATGAGATAATAGTGTAATCTTCTCCAGTGGATTCGCGCCAATATCGCCAGTAATCACCCCAAAAATCGGCGTACAGGGTCGGCCAGAAGCGGTAATTGAGGGCGGGGCGAATGGGAGTGCTGAATAAGGTTTGTAATTCTAACCGGGTAAGGAAGATGGGGTTGAATTGTTGTGCGTCTACGTTAAACCCTGTTACGCTACTATCGCGTATGCCTACATAGAAAAAGGTGAAGAGGGTGAGGAAAACGGACGTATGCACTCCCATCATCAAAAACAGCGAACGCCAATTCACATCCTCTTTTGCTGTTTGAATATAAATGATGATCAGCCATAAGAATAAAGCGGCTTCTAAAAACACGCCCCATTGACGTACGCCAACAGCTAAACCGGCTAAAGCGGCGGTTATAATTGCTGCGGAATAGCGGGGGGGACGGCCGTTCTGGGTTATATATATTGTTGCCCACGCGGCAGCGGTAAACAACATGATGAGCATCGCTTCTGGACGCATCATGCCATAGGCACGATAAACGACAGGAACGGAAATGTACAATCCAAGAAATAGAGCGGTACTGATAAGTTTCTGTTTTAATGTGCGGCGGGCGATGTCTATCAAAAAAATCAGGGTAAGGGCGGCAAGAAATATATTGAAAACCAGCCCGGCGGTGACGAGAGAAATTGTTGTAATGCGGCTGAAAGCGGCAACGGAAAAATAGTAAAGCGGGGGGTTGAAAAATTGAGGGGTTATGTCAGCTGTGGGAACTTGCCAATGCTCGGCAACGTGGAACAGATAGGTAAAATGACCTGGCCAATCGTAACCGTAAGTGCGGGGAACATGGTTGAAATTGTACAACAGTATAAGAAAATGCAGGCTGGAAAGTGTACCTATAATAATCCACCAATACGACTTCTTTTTTTCTGGTTTATGAGACATGATCATTGCGTCGGGAATTCTTGAAAATATTAAATGAGATGGGTGTGTTTCATTTCAGTAGAAGTGACAGTCACGGGGCGCATAGTTTCGGGTAAACCAAGTCCGTTCGCCCCGTGACGGTCACTTAGGCTCAACTCATTTGAAACACACCCAAATGAGATAGTTAATAATCGGAAGAAATTGCGTCTTCTTAATTTATCGGGGAAGGTTCGGAAATTCCAATTCCTGAACCAACTGTTGCCTGTGTCGGGAATCGGAATTTCCGACACGGATACCCATTCCCCCGACTTATTGAGAAGATACAGCTGAATTTGTGTAGAATACCTTCATAATTCATTATTAAAACTTCATTATTCATTATTACTTTTTGGCATAGTAATCCGCACGACGATAATGATCATCAATACCATCGTTACCACCATTAAGCCGAGTGCAACGGCTGGGTCTTCAATCGGCCATTTATAAAAATCGGCAACGATGGCGGTGATGCCCATCAGCATGTAGAGTGGTAACAGTTTGTACGGTTTTACGAGTAAAGCTAACGGCATGATGAACAATGAGATATATCCTGTGTGCAGTTTTGGGGTAAAAATCAGTATCATTCCCATCAAGATGGCAAAATCACGCACGATACCGTACCGTTTCCACATAATAAATAAAACGGTCAGCCCAACGCCGACGATGAATAGAGCGGATGCGTATTCAAGCGGCACTTGCTGCGGTAATTCATGAAAGCGATTCCATAGGGATGCTAAACTTACGCCTTCATATTGGAAGGGGTGTTCAGATTCACCTGTGTTGAGATCCCAAAACATGGCGGCTCGTCCTGCTTTTACTAAAAAGGGGGCGATGATGATGAAACTGACTATGGGGGGGATGATAAAGTTTTGCCAGGTGATTGACGGCCGTTTCCGCCATGAAATTTTATCATCAGGGAACTTCACACTTTCGATCATCACGACCAGCCACATAATTGCACCTGTCAATTTGACCATCAAACTCATACCGATGGAAACGGCCGTTCTCCAATGTCGTTTTTTCAAATAAAAAAACAAAGACAGCGCGATAAAAAAGACAATGACCGATTCATCCTGACGGCGCAATACCGCATTTCCAAATGTGAGCGGATTCAAAAGAAAGATGATGGCCGCATAAAATCCATCACGCCGATTATCTGGTATATGTAACAATAAGAGCGCAGACAATAGGTTAAACAGCGAGAAATAAACCATAAACGCCATCGTCGCCCATGGATTTACATTAGAAAACCATCCTGATATGATCACAGGCAACAAAAAAAGATAATTTGTCAATGGCGGGGTGGTGGTGAATATGTCGCGGTATAACAGCTTGCCGCTCAGAATCGTTTCTCCTCTGGCAATCCATGGATCGGCAAAACGAGGCACTTCCATTGTGCCATAATACCCTTGTTCAGCATGATAAAACCAAGCAATCGCCAAATAAACGATCAGGGACGCAAGAAAAATAGCAATGATGCGGATTTCATACCGTTTTGAAAAAGAGTTTAACATATGATTGTTTGGGGATGGTCATCCCTTCGCCCATTGTCATTCCCGCGCAGGCGGGAATCCATACTTCCCTGAGAGGTGGATTCTCGTCTGCACGGGAATGACACGCATGGGGTGGTCGAAACGATGACCAACCCCGATTGTTCTTTTATGCAGAGCGAAAGATGGGATTTATAATTGAAAATGGATAATGGATAATTAAGAAGGTCTTGATTATCCATTATCCACTTAGAGCAGGAGTGATCGTTTATAATTTAATTTAACGGAGAAACACGATAGTATGGGATATAGGCGGCCGTTCCCAGATATTCATCAGAGGAAGCAAAAGTGCCGAAGTACCTTCCGCCACCGACATAATTTTTATCCGTTACGGTAGTGACATGTTGACCATTTACATATATTGTCATACTTCCATTACTATTAACATCAATACGCCATGTATTCCATCCGCTTGGGTTTGACACATGGACGGCTTTGTATCCCATCAAT
This sequence comes from Anaerolineae bacterium, assembly GCA_015486215.1. Lineage (GTDB taxonomy): Bacteria > Chloroflexota > Anaerolineae > Promineifilales > Promineifilaceae > S016-13. Next base: position 6,112 of record WFSA01000337.1, read on the forward strand.
GTTGTGCTTATATCTTTGTCTGATGCATAACTATGACCATCAATACGTTTTACACCTACGGTAAGGTAATCATTTGGATTAGACCAGATAACATTGATCCGATAATACTGATTGTAACAGCTGC
>WFSA01000338.1 GCA_015486215.1 Anaerolineae bacterium
AGGAACGCCGTCCCTGCGTCAAGCGTCGGCACGGGCGGGGCGGGATCGAAGATGTCTACCACGCTGCCATCCCGCTTTTCCACCCGCAAAATCGAGAACGGCGGCACACGCCCGCCATCGTTGGCGAAGACGCTGTACGCCGTCGCCATGTCGAGCGCGGTCACTTCCGCGCCGCCGAGCGTGAGCGACAAGCCGTAGGCGGACGAGTCGCCCGTCCATGTGCTGATCCCCATCTTTTCGGCAAAATCCATGTACGCAAGCACGCCGATGTCTTGCAACAGCAGCACGGCGGGGATGTTCAAACTGCTGGCGAGTGCTTGCCGCATCCGAACAGGGCCACGAAAACGGCCGTCGTAATTGACAGGGCTGTAGACCGCGCCGTTCGCCTGCTCATACTCCACTTCCACATCCCACAACACATCGGCGGGAGTCCACGCCGACACCCCATCCGCGTCTGGCTCCATCGCCGCCGCGTAGGTGAGCGGTTTGATGGAGCTGCCCGGCTGTTGCAATGAGGTGATGATGTTGACACGGCCGTCAATCGCCTCGTCGTGATAATCGACACTGCCGACCATCGCCAAAATCTCGCCCGTGCCGGGTTTCATGCTGATGAGGGCGGCGTTGTTCAGATTATTTTCGGGGGGGATGGCGTTGACGTGTTGCGTCGTCAACTGCTCTGCCAGCCGTTGCATGTTCAAATCCAACGTCGTCGTCACCCGCAAGCCGCCGTTGGCGACCGCCTCCGCGCCATACATCGCCTCCAACTGTTCGCGCACATAAACGGCAAAATGGGGAGCGACGAGGCTGACTTCTTGGGTGGCGAAGTCGAGCGGCTCTAAAAAGGCGGCTTCCGCCTCCGCTTGGGTGATGTATCCTTCGCTGTACATCAGGCTGAGAACCAGCCATTGCCGTTCGCGGGCGGCATCAAAATTTTTGAGCGGGTCAAGTTCAACGGGACTTTGCGGCAAGCCAGCCAACAGCGTCGCTTCGCCGAGCGTCAAATCGGTGGCTGATTTGTCGAAATAGGTCTGGGCGGCGGCTTCGATGCCGTAAGCGAGGTTGCCGTAGTAAATCTCGTTGAGGTAAAGCTCCATAATCTCATCTTTTGTGAATTTTTGGGTCATAATCCACGCGAGGACGATCTCTTTGGCTTTACGGTTGTAGGAAACGGCCGTTCTTTCGTCATAATCAAACACGATGTGGCGCACAATCTGCTGGGTGATGGTGCTTGCGCCGGCGGGACGGCCGTCTGGATTTTTCACATTGGCGACCAGCGCGGCGGCGATGGCGGGGTAATCCAGCCCGCGATTTTCGTAGAAGGTGTCATCTTCGATGGAAACCGTCGCCATAACCAGATGCACCGGTATATCAGCGATAGGGATATTGGTGCGGTTGCCTTCGCCAAAAATCTCCCAAAGCAGGTCGCCATTACGGTCAAAAATTTTGGTCGTTTCAAATACATCCCGCTCATCCACCGCATCCAATTTGGTGATACCTTCTTCAACTTGGCTGGATAGATTATTGTATACAACTGCTCCTGCGGCCGCGATGCCGCCAAAAATGAGGAGGGCAAGCAGCAAAATGCTGATTAATAATGTGCGCCCTAAACAGCCGCCCACACATCCTTTGCGCGGCTTTTCAACATAAACATATTCAATCCGCACAGGCGGATTCGGTTGGGTGGATTGGTCATCACTCATTGGGGAACTCCTTCTCTATCTCAATTCTCTATCTATTCGTCTGTAGTTTACGCTAAACGGCCGTTTCTTTCTATACGTTTGAATGATGGTTTGGCAACGATTAGAGTAACGACTAACGCTCTCTGGAAATTACTTCAATTTTGCGCCGTAGGGGCGTGGCCTTGTGCCCGCCCAGTTGAGTATGCAATCGCTCTATAGTACGCAATTCCTAATTTGATATGAATGAGAATTGCATAGTATAATGCACATTTGGCGTACCATTAATTGAATAGAAATAGTAAGAGATTCTTTGAGGAAAACCCTCTTTTATCTCTTGCTGTTCAATAGGAGAGTTAGATGAAAGAAGTATTAAACCCAGCACGCATTATAGAAGTTAGTATGGGGTTTTTGGCATCGAAGACGATGTTAACGGCTATTAAGCTCGAACTATTTACCGAATTAGGATCGAATGCTTTTACAGGGGAGCAGCTGCAATCCAAAATGGGATTCCACGAAAGAGGGACATGGGATTTCCTTGACACATTGCTCTCTCTTCATTTCCTTGAGCGCGAGGGTAACGGAAAAGAGGCACTGTATAGCAATACAGCAGAAACAGCACTCTTTTTAGATAAAAATAGTCCGCATTATATTGGTGGTACGTTTGAGATGCTCAATGATCGAACATATTTGCATTGGGGAGATTTGGAAGATGGCTTAAAGACAGGACAGCCTCAATCTGAGATTAAACATACGGGCGAAAATTTCTTTGAGAAACTGTATGCTTCCCCTCAAGCGTTAAGACAATTTATGGGGGCGATGACTGGTTTGCAAATGGGCAGTTTCATGGCATTGGCACATCTGTTTGATTTTTCGAAATATGACTCCGTTTGTGATATTGGCGGTGCCAGTGGAATGTTTTCTATTCAGACTGCATTGAATCATGCTGATATTCATTGCATAACTTTCGATCTTCCCCCTGTCGCCCCAATCGCTAAAGAAAATATTGATAGATTTGCCCTTTCATCACGGATTGATATTGTCAGTGGAGATTTCTTTGCTCAAGATTTCCCCAAAGCAGACTTGTATATTATGGGTAATATCTTACATGATTGGGATCTGGAACAGAAGAAATTCCTTATTCGTAAAGCATATGACGCTCTGCCTGCAAATGGAGCGTTAATCATCGTTGAGGATGTCATAGATGACGAACGCAGGCATAACACGTTTGGGCTTTTGATGTCCTTGCATATGCTTATTGAAGGAGGCGATGCTTTCAACTTTACCGCTGCTGATTTTACTGGATGGGCAACAGAAGCCGGTTTCAGCGAGGTTGCAACACTCCCCTTAAGTCCAACAGCAAGTGCGCTTATCGCTTTTAAGAAGTAGGACATGGATATAGAAGTGACGGTCACGGGGCGCATAGTTTGGGGTAAACC
>WFSA01000339.1 GCA_015486215.1 Anaerolineae bacterium
CCCCCCTCTCCCCGCGCTCCTCGCCTTTCTCCTCTACTGGCAAACAGTCGCTCCCGACGTGCTACCGGCCGATAGCGGCGAATTCCAACAGGTGGCGGCCACGTTGAGCGTCGCTCATCCGCCCGGTTTTCCTTTGTACACCGTGCTGACACATTGGATGACACTGCTGCCGTTTGGCACGCCCGCGTATATGGTCAATCTGCTGTCGGCGATGAGCAGCGCGGCGACCATTTGGCTTGTTTATGCGATTGTGCGACGGTTGACGCGTCAAGTCGGCGCCGCTGTGTTGGCCGCATCCGCATTGGCGACGGCGACGACCTTTTGGGCGCAGGCGACGACGGCCAATGTTCGCAGTTTGACCGCTTTTTTTGCCGCTTTGATGCTGTATGCGTTACTGCGCTGGCAAAAAACAGGGACCGATGCAAACGGCCGTCACCACAAAGATCGATGGCTGGCACTTTTCATGCTCGCATTAGGCGCGGGAGTGACCCATCATGCGTCACTCCTCTTTATAGGAACATTATTCGGGCTGATCGTGCTGTGGATCGATCCGTTACTCTTGCGTCAGCCTAAGCGATGGAAGGCGTTTCTGCCCGTACTTATCGGCTTGCTACCCCTGCTCTATCTGCCATGGCGTGATCCCGCTTTACGGAGATGGGACGGATTCATCAACCACGTGCTCGCGCTCGGCTTTCGCGGCGATTTTTTCTACTATTTGCAGCCCGCCATCTTCACCCCTGCAATTTTATGGCAGCGCATCCGCATTATGGGCAATGTGATGCGCTTCCAATTTTCGCCGTTGCTCTTGGCGGGGATGGGATTGGGATTGGGGCAGTTGCTTTGGCAAAAGCGGTGGAAAGTGGCGGCAATATTGGGCGGCGGGTTCGTTTTGCACGCTTTCATCACGGCCACCTACCGCGCTCCGCAGACGGTTGAGTATATGATGCCCGCTTATGTGCTGACGGCCGTTCTTCTCGGCCTTTCCGTCGCCCGCCACCGTCTACGGCCGTTGCTCATTCTCTTTTTGGCGGCGGCGGCGGCGCAGGGATGGAACGCCTATCCCTCCTACGCCGCTCTGCACAAGATGAGCGATGCACGCGCCTATATACAGCCGATTCTGGACGACGCGCCGCCGAATGCGGTCGTTTTGGCCGATTGGCATTGGGTGACACCGCTCCATTATGTGCAAGAGGTGGAAGGAGTGCGCCCCGATTTGGCAATACAGTTTGTCTACCCCGTCGGCGAGCCATATGGGGAGACGTGGGCGCGGCGCATCGGCGAGGAGATAGCGGCTGGAAACGCCGTCGTCGCCACCCATTATGACGAAGCGGCGTTCACCTCTCTGCCCATCCCTAAGCCGATTGGGGAGGCGGCTTTGTACGGGCAGGCAAACCATCACCTATTGCCCGACGGCTTTACGGCCGTCAACCACATTTTCGGCCACGATTTGCATCTATTGGGATATATGCTGGACAAAACGGCCGTTGAGATCGGTCAAGAGTTTGTCTTGACGCTGGCATGGGAGCGGAAGGAGGAGAGTCCAATCACCTTATTCGCCCATCTCGCCCATGATGGGGAGCTTTACGCCCAAGCGGATGTGCCGGCACGCGGGCAGCCAGACGGGATCACGCTGACCGCGCTGCGATTGACCCCCCGTTTGGGCGCGTTGCCTGATGCGTTCGACCTGCTGATAGGCGCGTATGGAAGCAAGCCGTTATTGAATGAGGCGGGAGAGGGGCAAACGGCCGTCACCATTATCAACATCACCCCGATGAGCCAGCCGCCCGCAACCCAAAACAAGCTACTCCTACCCATTCGGGACGGGGATCGACGATTGGTGGGATACGACTGGGACAATACATTGGAAACGCCCCGTTTATATCTGCATTGGCGGGTGGAAGGGGGATGGGTGACGGCCGTTCACGATAATCTCGACACCATCACCGTCGGCCAGCACGCCTTCAAGCGCGAGCGCGAGCAATGGTACGTTCCTTTTGGGCAAGGGATCGTCTGGATCGGCGATCCTGCATTGCCGCAACCGCCATCAACACTCAGCAGCCATCACTTTCTCAGCAGTAGACCCGTTTTGCGCGATCTCGTCGTCTCCATGCGGCTTATCGGCTATGAAGAGGATCGCTTTCACTGGGCATGGTGGACATTGGATGATTCCATCCCCGCGATGGGGGCGATTCCCACACTCAAATGGATTGCGGGATCGACGGTGCGGTCGCCCCACTTCACCCCGCGCTCCCCGTTGGCGGTGGATGGGCAGCCGATAGGTGGCGCGTTGATGCTGTATGATGCGTTTACAGAACGGCCGTTGCCCATCCTCGACAACCGCATCACCGCACAATACCAATGGATTCCATTACCCCCAAAATAGCACGCACCCCACAAAAAAAGCCACCCTGCAAAACAGGATGGCTTTATATTTTCATGGGCCTACTAGGATTCGAACCTAGAACCCAGCGGTTATGAGCCGCTTGCTCTGCCGTTGAGCTATAGGCCCGGGGAATAAATAATGAACAATGAACAAATAATTATTCATTATCCATTGAAAAAGCGGCCAGCGGGACTCGAACCCGCGATAAAAGCTTGGAAGGCTTTTGTGTTACCACTACACCATAGCCGCGAAATTAATTTGTAATTATAAAAAATCACAGTCGGGGCAGCCAGATTTGAACTGACGACCTCTCGGACCCAAACCGAGCACTCTACCAAGCTGAGCTATGCCCCGTGACATTGTTAAAAGCGAGCGGTAGTATACAGATTGGGGGCGTTATCGTCAACCTTTTTGCGATTCTTAACGATAGGACAAAAGAACGCGGATTCTCTTGCTTTGATCCGCGTTTGTTTGTGTCTGTATTCATTTGCAGTTAGGGCGGGAATGACAATCAAAGTTTTGGAGTATCTTCTCAGTATTCTGGGGAGACTTGACAAATTTTCCTAATGATACTCGTGTAAAATAAAGTGCTGACGAAATTTGTCAAGTCTTGTCCACGATTTATTGAGAAGATACGTTTTGGATGATTTAAATTTAAAAATGGCCTTACACCCTCTTTTTACCCCAAAGACGGCCGTTCCATCGCCAAATAATATAGCTGCTGCACTTCAGGAATCCCTTTTAAGCGCACATTTTCCTTTACATGGAATTGCTGCGATGCAGACCATTTTGGAGCTTTCAACTGCAAGGTATCATGCACCCCTTTAGAGATCACAATTTGTCCATCTTCTGCCAAATCGACCAGCCGATGCGCCATATTCATCGCTGTGCCGACCATACGGAAGCTGAGACGGGATTCAGCACCGACATTGCCCATCACCACATCTCCTTCATCAATGCCAATACCCAGCCCAATTTCCATATCAGATTCGATGTACCATTTTTGGCGTAAAGCGGCGAAGGCGGCTTGCATCTCAACGGCCGTTTTCAACGCCAGATAATGCGCGTTCAGCTGATCGAGAGGTGCGTTGAAGCCGACGAGAAGCTCATCGGCGGTCAACTCAAATACCGTCCCGTTATTGGCAACGGCGATCTCCATCATGCGCGTAAAGTACGCATTCAATTGCTCGATCGCCTCATCAGGAGAGACTTTGGAGATCATGCCGCCCGTCCAATTGCGTAAATCGGCAAACATCACGACCGCATGACGCTTTTCGCGCCGTGCCAGCAAGCCCGGCTTATGGGACAACACATGATCCACGACTTCCGCGCCCATATAGCGGGAGAAAATTTCACGAACGGCCGTTTTTTCCCGCTGTTCCTGCTCCAATCGCATCGCCTCCACCCGCTTGAACTCGGTCACATCCTGCATCACGATGGTGTAGCCGACCGCCTGAATGGAGGAGACGGTGACATAAAGCGTGATGCCATCATCCAATTGCAATTCGACGGGAACAAAACGGCCGTTTTCCCGTTCCAATGATGATAGTTCTGAGAATTGCGTCACCCCTGCGTCAGCCATCACCGACATCAGCAATTTACCCCGTATATCTTCGCTATCAATGCCAAACAGATCTTCGGCCGATTGATTGCATAAATCTATCTGCCACTCTTCATCTGTTGTGATGATCGCGTCGGTTGATTGTTTCAAAATCGCTTCCATCTTGCGCCGTTCTTCGTTGATTTTTTCAAATAGGGACGCATTTTCGATGGCTGCCGACACTGTCGCGGCTAAAGTTTCTAACAGGACTAAATCTTCAGGCTGGAAATACCCAATTTGGGGATGATTAAGAATGAGTAAACCGACAACGCGCTGAGGGCTGGACAACGCTATGCCCATCGCCGAGCCGCCGCCGTTCATATCATCGGGCAGATGCTTCCATCGTTCATCTTCATGAATATCGTCAATGATACAGCCTTTTGGGTTACGTAGCAGCCAGCCGCCCAACCCATCGTGCATCACCGCATCGCTGACGCTGCTGCTAGTCCGCAGCGAACCTCCAGAGCGAATGATATATTTTTGCGTCACATAACCGCTTTCGTCCAAAAGCATGATATTGCCTTTGGCGGCATTGACGGCCGTTTGCGTCTGGGTGATGATGGCAGCCATCAACTTATTCAAATCAAGTTCAACATTGACCGTGCGGCTGATGTCATACAGCAATTGCAGGCTATTACGCTCATGTTGCAAATCCATCTGCATATGCTTCAAATGAATGAGCGTGCGGACGCGCACCATCAGCTCAGCCCGCACATGCGGGCGCGACAAAAATTCATCGGCACCCGCTTCGATCCCTTTTATACGATCCGTCACATCACGCAAAGCGGTGATCATAATGACGGGAATGAGTGCGGTTTTGGGATCCGCTTTCAAACGGCGGCACGTCTCATACCCATTCATGCGCGGCATCATCACATCAAGAAGGATAAGATCGGGATCGTAGCTGTCGGCAATCTCCAACGCTTCAATACCATTTTTTGCCTCCAGCGTACGGTATTTTTCCATACGTAATTGAGATGCAAGAAGGAAACGGTTGTTTTTATTATCATCTACAATGAGAACGATGGGTGCTGTTGCTGTTGGTTTCACGATATATTTTTTAAATGCTCAATGGGAGATTATCCACGACTGAACACAAAATTTATCTCCAATAAAATTGGCTTGCATATCACTGCCATCATCTGATTATACTCTACCATTTGCTAAGGAATAAGGATTTATTGACATGATGGTATCTTCTCAATAAATCGTGGACAAGACTTGACAAATTTCATCGGAAAATTTGTCAAGTCTCCCCAGAATACTGAGAAGATACCTCATTCCTTATTGCTAATTATCGTACACGGCCGTTGGCAACGGTCAATAAAGTGGCACGATCCATAAAATCATTAGGAAATTGATCGGAATCTGTTGCTGTTAATAATGCTTGGGCAGCATGTTTTACGTATTCTAAAAGCAAAGCACGCCGTTGTCCATCTAACTCAGCCGCCACTTCATCTAATAATAGTACAGGCGGGTCATTTGTCTGTGTTGTGACCCAATCAATCTCTGCCAATTTGAGCGAAAGGATGCCGCTGCGTTGCTGCCCGCGCGATCCAAAATAACTAAGATCACGGCCGTTTATCTCTATCATCCAATCGTCTCGATGAGGGCCGGTGCTGGTTATCCCCCGTGCTAGATCAGCAGAGAGGGTCGCTTGCATAATAGATTGGAAATATTCGCCCACTACGCCTGCATCCATCTCATTCTTATATAAAAAATCGCTCAGTGCTGTTAATTGGGATACAGTTCCGCCCCGATTTAACCCGTTTTCCTGTAAACGGGGCAGATAATGCAATCGAATAGATTCATTACCGCTCGTTAAATGCTCATAATGAATACGCTGCGCTTCGCGCCCCAGTTCATACATAAAAGATGCCCGCCGCACAAAAAGGCGGCTGCCCAGTTCGACCACCTTATCTGTAAAAATCGGTAGCGTATCCCGTCGCCCCGTCCCTTCTGCCAATTGGCGCAAAAGGGCGTTGCGCTGTTCCAACGCTTTATTATAGTGGGAAAGATCGCGGCAATACCGTTTATCCATCTGGCACAGCACCGTATCCATATACCGCCGCCGTCCGCTTGGCGAGCCGGTGATGAGTTGGATGTCTTGCGGCAGAAACAGCACCACGCGCACATTGCCCAATAAATCCATCAGCCGCACTGTGCGCCGATTGACGACTGCTTCGCGCCGAAAACTATATGGTCTATGCCTGCCCTCGTTCCGCTCGCGGATAAGCCGCATTTCGATGATGCGCCCGCCCGTCTGCGTCTCGACTTGGGCGTTGATACGGCCAACGATGATCGGCTCGCCCGACTCAGCGGCCGTCCAATTGATGAGCTGCTGGTCGCTGCCAGCCTGCGGCGAGCGGGAGGTGGCAAGATAGTAAACCGCCTCCAGCAAGTTCGTTTTTCCCTGTGCGTTATTGCCTTGCAGCACAACCGCTCCGGCAGGCAAGGGGAGTTCTAAACGGCCGTAATTACGAAAATTGGTGAGGGATAGGTGTTTTATGTGCATTTTGGAGTTTGCATGTGGGCATGTTTGCATGTGTTACTTGCAAACTTGCCGCTTGCTACTTGTCGTCTGTCCAGACAACCTGCCCGTCAAAGATCGTCATCGCCACTGTCGCTTGGGCAACGGCCGTTTTTTCCATTTCAAATAAATTGTCGTTCATGATGATGAAATCTGCCCATTTGTTGGGGGTGATGGAGCCTTGTACCGCTTGTTTGTCAGCGATGATGGCGGGTGCCATCGTGTACGCATAAATCGCTTCGGCCATCGTCACCTTTTCTTGTGGATACCAGCCGCCATCAGGTTTATTGTCCAAACTTTGGCGGACAACGGCGGCACGGATTCCCCACATCGGGTTGATGGGGGCGACGGGGGCATCGGAGCCGAAGGCGACGACGGTGCCGAGATCGATCAGCGAGCGGAACGCATACATATATCGAGCGCGGTCGCCCCAAACGGCATCGGCGATACGCCAATCTGTCTCCATATGAATGGGTTGAACGGCCGTTGCAATCCGATGCGCCGCCAACCGTCCCAAATCGTCAGGGTGCATCAATTGCACATGCTCAATACGGTGCGGCATCCCATCGGTGACGGGCGGGATCGATTCCATCGCATCTAACACATTTCGCACCGCGAGGTCGCCGATGGCGTGGATGGAGAGTTGAAGGCCGGCCGCATCCGCCGCCGCCGCCAACGCCAACAACTCCTCTGCAGAGGTGACTGCTATCCCCGTATTCTCAGGATCATCCTCGTATGGCGCGAGCATCAACGCCGTCCGTGACCCCATCGCTCCATCGGAAAATGCTTTGACATGCCCCAGCCAGAGGCGGTCATCGCCAAAGCCGGGCTGCAGGCCGAGTTGGGCGGCTTCGGCTAAATAACTGGCTGCGATATTGTGATGGACGCGCAGTTTTAGGTCGCCATCGCGGTTGAGTTTGTGGAAGAGGTGCAGGCTGCGATCTCCTTCATTTTCTACGCGCTGATCGTGAACGGCCGTTAATCCCAATTGATGCGCTTCGGCTATCGCTTCGCGCATCCATGCCAGCTCCTGTTCCTCATCGGCGAGGGGAATGTGGTTGCGGACGAGGCTGATGGCGTTCCATTCGCGTAAAATGCCGTTGGGCGTGCCGTCGGCATCCCGCTCAATTCTGCTTTCGGGCGGATCGACGGTATCGGCGGTGATGGCGGCGGTTTCAAGGGCGCGGCTGTTGACCCACCACGAGTGCATATCCATTTGCCCCAGCGCGACGGGATTATGGGGGGCGATTGCGTCGAGGATGCGGCGGTGCGGTTTGGTATGCCATTTGGACGCGCCCCAGCCTGATCCTTGTACCCACTCGCCTGGCTTTGCTTTGGCAACGGCCGTTTTTATCAGCTCTATGGCGGCATCAAAATCATCAATGCCAAACAGGTTCACCCATTGGCGATAGATAGCGTGGCTGCGGAAATGGACATGAGAATCGGTGAGACCGGGCAGCACGAGTTTTCCTTGTGCGTCGATCATCTCGGTTTTGTCTCCAGCCATTTTTCTTATCTCGGCATCAGAACCGACGGCTAAAAAACGGCCGTTATGACACGCCGCCGCCTCTGCCCACGGTTGGTCAGGATCAACGGTATAAATTTTTGCATTGTATAAAATCAAATCTGGGTTCATAAATTCTCCCAGGTGACAGGCATTTGTCAAGTGCCTGTCACCTTGAAATCTCTCTATTTTAGAGCAACAAAAGGGATGTGTTCACGGCCAACAATGGCGTAATCCTCATCAGTGCCATCAAGGGTGAGTCCGCATATTTTGGTCAATGTTTTGGCCGCACGGGGGTTACGATGGGCGTATTCTACCATCATCGCTGAGCTTTCATCGGCGGGGAGGGGAACGGCCGTTACCTTTTTTTCTTCCCATCCGACGGTGATGGTGACAGCAGGGGTATTGACAACGTTTCTATACCAATCGGCACGCTTGCCAAAGCCAGATGCGATGTAATGGATGTCGTTTTCCTCATCCCGCTTCACAATCTCCAACATATTTTGGCGCGGCTTGCCGGATACGCGCCCAGTGTGATGCAGTAACAGCATTCGATTCTTTACTAATCCACCCAATTTCAGCCGATAAAGCCAAATGGGCGCACGCCATAGCAGGCGTTCGATTCCAGTGGGTGGGGTGCGGGTTTTGTTTTGTTGAACAGTCATGTTTACCTCGGTTTAATGGTCAATGGTCAATTGACAATTGATAATTCCTCTCACCGCTCCTGCGGCAATAGATACCACGCCCGATAGGTCAGCACAAAGAATAGAAGGCTGAGTTGATACAGGGTGGGGATGATGGCGGTGAATTGGTCAAGATAGAAGGTGATGAGTTGAACGGCCGTGATCGACAACACAATCGAGATAACGGCAAATAAAATGCCCGCTTTCTCGCGCCCTTGTACGATCAAGGCGATGGCGACCAGCGAGACGATACCGATGGTGATCTGGATACTGTCGCGCAAATAGTTGCCATTGACACTTTCCACGTCGGTCTGTTGGGAAGCGATGGCAAGAGAGGCAATCCCCCCTGTCCCATATGGCTGGTCTGTCACTGCTGCCGGCGAAAATGTCAGCCAGAGCAGAGCGGCCAAGACGATGATGGATGAAACGGCCGTTATGCTTAAAGCGATCACGATCAATCGCCGATGCCACATCCGCCCCATCGCCCGCCACCAGCCGGCAATAATTAATTGCATACGGGTCGTTAAATTCGGTTTATAATTTTTGAATGGGACATGACCCTCTTGCACATACGTGTGGAGCAGTGCTGCCATCTGTGCGATCTCTTGCCGCTCTGTATCTTGTGCCGCTAGTAAATTCTGCGTCAACCCTCCCACTTCATGCGCGTCCAATTCGCCATAAATTGCATCTTGAATTTGCTCTAAAGCGTGAACCATCGCCCGTTGCGGGTCGATTTTATCGGGGCGGCGGACGAGTAGATAGACTAATACGGTAAGCAGGAAAAAGCCGTAAATGATGGGAGCGGCGGCGGGGAAAAAGTAATCGTTGCTTTGGGTGATGAATTTGCCCACTTCGTCGATAAACAGCCCGATACCGATGCCGCCAAGAACGGCCGTTGCCCGCATCACGCTGGGGTTATCCCAAATCAGCACGATGATTACGGCCATAAAAAGCAGCAATCCACCCCACAAAACATGAGCGATATGCAGTGTGCCGTTACCCACTTGAGGATACCCTGTCAATTCTAAAAATAGGCGCACACCGATGATGGTGACAGCAAAGGAAAATAGAGAAAGTAGAATGAGGCTCTCTGCTTCATCACGTTCGATCAGCATATGTTTTCGTTTTTTCATGTAAGTACTCCCTTCCTTTCACTAATTTGCATCTTGATTTTATGGATAACCATCTACTTCTCAAGAAATAGGGAAAGGTTGACGGTAACTACTCAGCCTATCAATTATTTCACCACAAAGAAGCAATGTATGTAACATCTCAATAAATTGGGGTAAAGACTTGACAGGTTTCATAAGAGTCTCGCGTTTTACACGAGAGTATTATAGAAAACCTGTCAAGTCTCCCCGAAATTTTGAGAAGATACCAATGTATCTTCTCAAAAAATTGGGGACATGAGTACAGCAGATTTGGAAAAGAACAGATTGACTTGACTGACGCAATTTGTTCTTTTCTTAATTTGTTGTACTCACTCCGAAATTTTGATTGTCATTATTTTTCATGAATGGCCTAAAGCAAAAGGGTTTAGTGAAACCTATCAAATCTTCCTCGAAAATTCAAGAAGATAGATAGATAAATATGGATGAAATAAGCATCGGTATCATCAACGCGGCTGCTTATTTGGCTTACCCTATATGTATTGTACGATAAGTGGATTCTAACGGAAAATGGAAGGTAATTATACGGGTGTGGTAGTGAGATTCTCTCTGGGTTGAGGCAACTGGAAGAAGTTGACTGCGGGGCTGCTCGATATTTTACATCACTGGCTCAAAACGGCCGTTAAATTATCGTCATAATTGATCACATACGCCATCTTGCCCATCCCTTGCAACAAGGCGACCATCTCCTCAGAGGAGTGCGTGCCGCCAAAGGAGGCGGGGTTAATTGAGATGGTGACTACGCGCAAGCCGCGTTGGCTTAAATGACGAACGGCCGTTATCCATTGATGATCCACCGTTGGCGTGATGACCAAAACTGTCGTGCCGCGCGGCAGCAAATGGGATTCCGCATACAACATATCCTGAACAGGAAGTTGTCCCTCCGCTCGCAGCACAGCTAATGTTTCCAACAGCCGATTCAACTGCCGTTCCCCTCTATCTGGCTGGATAATTTCGCGTGATTGCCCATAAGCCAACATACCAACTGCCCGTGTTTGCCGTGTCCCCTGCCCCAATTGCAAAAAGTATTGTGCCAGCGAGGCGGCGATCGAGATCGTGTACTCCTCCGTCAACGGCGGCAGTTCAAACTCCTTTCCCACTCGCATCCAGAGCGGGCTATCATTTTGTGGTGTGATGGTAACTGATTCACGCTCACCATGAATATGGGTGAAAATTGCCATGTCAGCCACGATCCAAATATCAGCCAATGGGTCTAGCTCAAATTCTTTGACAATAAGGCGGCCGCGCCGAGCAGTGCTGCGCCAATGGATACGGCTGAAACTATCGCCGGGCGCGTATTCGCGCACACCTGCCGCATTGGTTGTCACGTAATGGGTACGACGGCGCAAAGCGTCGCCGCCAGGGAGCAGGCCGACGGGCAGGGCAAAGCGGTAAATAGGATATGTTTTAGGGTAAATGACAACATTGGTGGTGGCCGAGAACTTTCGCTCCATCGGGAAGAGGCCAAAGGGGTCACTCGTCTGTAAACGCAAATGGCCTAATCGAAAACGGCCGCGTTCGGTACAGATCGTGCTGACGCGCCACACATAACTGCTTTTTCTGCCCAAATCAGTAATAATTTGGCTGGAAAGATGGTTGGGCAAGGTGCCAAAATCGCGTATCTCTAACCATAATTTGGGCAAAATGCTGCTATTTTTGACAACAAACCGCTCTTCTAACGGCCGTCCAACCTGCGCCCGCCGTGTGCGGGTGATACGCGAAATCTGCACTCCGTTTAAGCCGCTCCACGCCCAAAAGAAAGAGAGGATCAGCAAAAAGGAGAGCAGATAGGTGAGTGTAAAAAAGAGCGCGTGCCCCGTCAGCAAAGCGGTGACGAGAGAGAGGGCGGCCATGAGGTAAACGGCCGTTCGGCGTTTTTTCATAAGGAAGAGGTGTAACTTCTCAATATTTCGGAGTGAGTATAACAGATGCAGAAAGGAACAGATTTCATCGGTCGAGAAAATCTGTATTCTGGGGAGATTTGACAAATTTTCCTAATGATACTCGTGTAAAATAAAGTGCTGATGAAATTTGTCAAGTCTTGTCCACGATTTATTAAGAAGATACTTTACGGTTGTTGCATGATTGGGGGGCACAGGGCGGCGATTTCGCTCATTTCGCCGCTCCGCAAACTCACTCCTCGTCGGCGGGAATGGGTGTCTTGCTCAAAATATCTTCTACAATGCTGTGCGGCGTGACCTCTTTGATGCGTGCCGCTGGGCCGACGATGATACGGTGGCTTAACACGGCCGTTGCCAATGCCTTCACATCGTCGGGTAGCACGTAATCGCGCCCCATCATTCCTGCCCGCGCTTGGCACAACCGATAAAGAGACAATGCCCCGCGCGAACTAGAGCCAAGATACGTATCAGAATGCTCACGGGTGCGGCGCACAATCTCAACAATATACGCTTTCAATTTAGTATCAATATGGATTGATTTAATCGCCTCTTGTACCGCCATCAGCTCATCCAGCGTCACCACTTGCTCCAATTTTTTGATAGGGTGGTCGTACTGCTGACGATCTAAAATCTCAATTTCGTCCTCTTTGGTCGGGTATCCCAACTCAATATGGAGCATAAAGCGGTCGAGTTGGGCTTCGGGCAACGGAAACGTCCCTTCATATTCAATAGGGTTCTGGGTTGCCAGCACCATGAATGGATTGTCGAGGGGGTAGGAACGGCCGTCAACGGTTACCTGCTTCTCTTCCATCGCCTCTAAAAGGGAGGATTGTGTTTTGGGAGTGGCGCGGTTGATCTCGTCTACCAATACAATTTGGGCGTGGATGGGGCCGGGACGGAATTCAAATTCTTCTGTTTTCTGGTTAAAAATGGAGACGCCGGTCACATCACTGGGCAGCATATCGGGAGTGAATTGGATACGCTGGAATTTACATCCGACTGACCGCGCCAATGCTTTTGCCATCACCGTTTTGCCCACACCGGGTACATCTTCAATCAGCATATGCCCTTGGCAGAGCAATCCCAGCGTCGTCAACTGCACTGCTGATCGTTTGCCAATTATCACTTGCTCTACATTTGCCACAATACGATCGGCGATCTCTTGAATATCCGTCATGTACGATTCTCCTTCATACCTATTCAGCCTTTCTGGCGATTCATTCAATTTTCGATATGGTTCAAAATAGTGAAAATTGTGTATCTTCTCAGTATTCTGGGGAGACTTGACAAATTTTCCTAATGATACTCGTGTAAAATAAAGTGCTGATGAAATTTGTCAACTCTTGTCCATTACAGTTGTTGCATGATTGGGCGAAGGGATGACCATCCCCAGTTATTCTCTTTCATTCTATTGTTTATTCATCCATGTTGATTGTATCATACAGTTGCATATTAGTGACAATTCAGGGTCATGTAACAAATATATTCATCATAACAATGGGCATAATGCGGGGTATCTCTTGGCTAAAGCGGCAATGAATGCGCGGCTGATAGGGGTAAACGGCCGTCTGCGGCTCCAAGCCAATGTCACCATCGGCTGTTTCTTAATTTCTGGCACGGATAGCACAAATAAATCCCCATGAGCCACCTCCTTTTTTACAGTACATAAGGGCAGAAAAGCAGCACACTCGCTCTCAATTACTGCATGTTTAATCGCCTCCAATTCATCAGAAATAAGCATCACATCGGGGTCAACATTATGTTCGGCAAACAGCGCATCAAGCCATTTGTACGCAGGCCGATGGGACGGACGCATGATGACAGAACGGCCGTTTAGCTCTTTCAACGCTATCTGCCCGCGATCATGTAAATTGTGCTTCTTGCCAACAATGAGAGCTACAGTAACTTGGCGGAAGCGTTGTACGCTCAATTTCGTCTTGTTCGACACACCCCATCCAATATAAAATCCTAAATCCAACTGACCTGCATCCAATGCGATGTGCATTTTCCTGCGATCTATTGGCTGCAACAATACTTGCAAATTAGGGTATTGTTGCCGAAACTCGTTCACCCATGCTGGCAACATGTAATTACCAGCTAATACGGCAATTCCCAAGCGCAACTGCCCCTCTTTTAGATTGGCAACATTAGTCACCGCATTAACGGCCGTTGCCGACAAATCCAAAATCTGCTGTGCATACACCAGAAGCATCTCCCCTTCTGGCGTCAACTTCACACCGCTCCGCCCACGAGTAAACAACCTCGTACCCAGATCTTGCTCCAACCCTTTAATATGCTGGCTGATAGCCGATTGCGACAAAAAAAGCGCATCAGCCGTTCTCGTAAAATTACCCGTTTCGGCAACCAATTCAAAAATCTTCAACTTATATAAATCAAGCATAATATAAAAACAGTCGCGGGATACTCATCCCCTCCGTTATATTAAGGAATGAGGTATCTTCTCAGTATTCTGGGGAGACTTGACAAATTTTCCTAATGATACTCGTGTAAAATAAAGTGCTGATGAAATTTGTCAACTCTTCTCCACGATTTATTGAGAAGATACGGGAATGACAACTTTGGTAGTTAAACAAATCCTCGTTCCTAAGCGACCCGCTGAATCGCCCAAAAACTGTAAAGATCATTTTATTACAAATGAACCATGCAAAAAAACAAGCTCACCTGTCTAACAAACAGTTACCATAACTTCCCAATATTTCGGGGGGACTACAACGGATGAAAGAAATAAACGGATGGTGCAGTCGAAAAAATACCCGTTCATCTTCATAATCCATTGCAGTCACACTAAAAACAAAATAATTTCCCCGCTTTTTTGAAAAGATATCAGTTACCCCCTATCATACCATAAGCTGCCACTTATGATATAGATAAGAAGATGGTACTAATACGTTTGAAACTAATGGGTATACTCTAGCATCAAACATTAAAGGAAGGTGAGAAGTTTGGTTAAAATTAGATTGTTCTTAATCGTCGATTGAGAAATACGCATCATATGTAGCATACACTACGATGTCCAATATGATGAATATCTCTAAGGAACGAGGATTTATTTAACTACCAAAGTTATCATTCCCGCCCCCATCCCCACCTTCGTGAGGACAGGCACTTCGTGAGAGTAAACTCTTCTAGGCGGGAATCCATGATTTTCCAGACTGTGGATTCCTGCCTGCGCAGAGCCTGCCCACATGAAGATGGGAAAATGACAGATGGAAGTTTCGGGTTTTATTTAATCCTCATTACTAAGGGAAGGTTCGTTTTTAACTTTGGACTTTCAGGTGACAGGCACTTGGCAAGTGCCTGTCACCTTGGCCACAGTTATTTACGAGTTTTCCCTAAGCATTTAATTGGCAAAAATATAGTATCTTCTCAATAAATCGTGGACAAGATTTGACAAATTTCATCAGCACTTTATTTTACACGAGTATCATTAAGAAAATTTGTCAAGTCTCCCCAGATTTTTGAGAAGCTACGACGATACTGAACCAAACAATGCACACCTAAGCGGACATTTCAATTACCATACCTCAAAGAGTGTCTATCGATCCTTATCTATCCGCTATCACATATATATACTCTTTGAAAGCAAAAAGGAGAATTATGAATAAGTATCTTACAAAACAATGGTCCTTTTTATGGGCTGGCATTACCTTTGGTATTGCCCAACTCATTTACATGATCGGATCGATGATTCCCTCATGGGCAAAGGGTGATACACCAAAAGTCAAACCGATGACGGTTACCTCTGACTTAGGCAAATCATTCCGCACCATTGAAGTATGGTTATCACACACATTCCATTTTAGCGATCCACAACTATACGGCACGTCCGAAATGGTTAATGGAGTCTCTGTCAGCAATGGCGGCGCATTTTATCCCGGCATCGGCTGGATCATCTTAGGCATGTTCTTAGGCGGCTTGATCGTTGCTTTCTATGAAAAAGATTTCCGTATTTGGGTAAAATATACGCCCAAAATGTTATTGACCTCTTTCATCGGCGGCATGATCTTTAGTTACGGCACACGTTTGGCTGGTGGTTGTACACTCAACCACCTTCTTGGCGGCGTTCCCATGATGAGCATCCACTCCCTCGTCGCCATCGTATTCATGAGTATAGGCGGGCTGTCTTCCTTCTTCTTGATGGGTAAGCTCAACTTAGCTCAAAATTTCAAACATCAAAACACAAAATCATACTCGATAAAAGCACGAGCTAATAATGATTTCGGTGAATGTGCAAATTATGATCCAGATTACAAACCAACCAAACGCGTTGTATTCTGGGTCGCCGTTGTATTCATGGTACTGTTCTTCGGCACCACTTTATACGGTGGTTTAATCAATCCTGAATTCATGGGACATTTGAAAGAAGGCGTAATAAAACCATTCAACAAAGGTATCGATCATAAGGGGTTCTGGTACGCTCTCCTCACCTTAACAGCTGGTATCATCGCTGGTTTTGGTATGGCTAAATCTGGATTTGGTACGGAATGTGCATTGGTTTCGGCCGAAGCTGGTTCAATGATCAAGAAAGATGAAGCTCGTTTTGCTAAAATGGGCTTGCCGCGCATCACCCGCACATTGTTCAAGGGATTGCTGCCATTGCAAGGTGTTGTCGCCGCTTGGATCATCACATTAGCGGTTATCATCTTCTTCTGGGGCTTCTTGGGATACAAGTACGGTTTTAGCGGCTCTGTTAAATATCAATTGACAGCTGGTGTGCCAATTGGCGGCTTCTTCTTAGGCTTTGGTGCTGTATTGTTGGTCGGTTGCGAAATTCGCTCCTACATGCGCTTAGGATTGGGGTATCTCAATACGTGGGTCGGCTTCATCGGCTTCGCCGTTGGCTATCTCCCCTTCACATTGTTCTACTCCGAGCATAAAGCATTCTTAAAAAACACAGTGATGATTGAAAAGTATTACTGGCCGCAATTTTTCACCGATTCTCATAGTGGACAGGTAGCGATTGCCATCGCCTTCTGGTTTGCGTTGGTTGGCTTACTTGTTTTCCTTATCCGCAAAGGTGCTGAAAATACGCAGACATCAGTGGCGAGCATTATGCACAAGAATACGGAAGAGTTACAGGCAGAAATTGATGGCTGATAGCTTAACCCTATTGTAACGCTTATAAAACCTGCTCCTTTCATATAAGGGCAGGTTTTGTAAGGACAAAAATAAGGTGACTCGTTTTTAAGGAATGAGGTATGTATCTTCTCAGTATTCTGGGGAGACTTGACAAATTTTCCTAATGATACTCGTATAAAATAAAGTGCTGATGAAATTTGTCAAGTCTTGCCCCCCAATAAAGCGGGGTAATTATTTTACTTTTAGTGTGACTACAGCAAATTATGGAAATGAACAGATGTTTTCTCGACTGCACCATCCGTTTATTTCTTTCATCCGGTGTTGTCACCCCAAAATATCGAAAGGTTACGGAATGAGGATTAAATAAAACCGGAAATTTCCATCTGTCATTCGCCCATCTTCATGAGGGCGGGCTCTGCGAAGGCAGGAATCCACAGTCTGGGAAATCATGGATTTCCGCCTAAAAGAGTTTACCCTCACGAAGGTGGGGATGGGGGCGGAAATGACAACTTTGGTAGTCAAATAAATCCTCGTTTTTAAGCGCGTGTCACCTTTGGCTGTGTAGTTTCAAAGTAATACGGATTCAAATTTGAGTCCATCAATAAAAAGTCAACTTTTTTTGCGAGCGCGTGTTCTGTCAAAAAGAAAAGTTGAACTTTTGTTATATTGGCTCAAAAGGGGGATGGGAAGCAGATTTGCAGGATAGGTGCAGATAAAACAGGGGGAATCTGCGTTCCTCCTTTTCGTAACCCTGCTCTTTCCCGCCCTACTTCCTGCTATTCCTCTCTTTTCTACCCTGCAATTTGGTTTTTGTAACTCTATGTGCGTGAATGTCTAAGACGGAATAAAATTGTGGCTGTTGTATAGTACGGAAGGACTATTAAATTGATGCACACGCCATGAAAGATGATATTCTTATTGTAGATGATACATTAGACAATTTAACCTTGCTAGAGGAGCTGTTATCTCTGGCTGGGTATCGGGTTAGGTCTGTACCTAGTGGGATATTGGCGTTACAAGCAGCAACGGCCGTCCCCCCCCGCCTTATCCTTCTTGATATTAATATGCCTGATATGGATGGATACGAGGTATGCCGCCATTTCAAAGCGGATTCGCGTACCCGAAATATCCCTGTCATTTTTCTCAGTGCCTTTAACGAAACGATAGATAAAGTGGAAGCGTTCAATGCGGGCGGTGTGGATTATATGACCAAGCCGTTCCAGATAGATGAAGTACTGGCACGCATCAAAACCCATCTTGAGCTATACCGCTTGCAACAAGAACTGGAGCAGCGTGTTGAAGATCGCACGGCCGAATTAGCCCGTCTTAATGCCGCCTATGACCGATTCGTCCCCCACGAATTTTTGCACTTTTTGGGACGGGACAGCATCGTTGACTTAAAATTAGGCGATCATGTGCAACAGAAGATGTCTATCCTTTTCTCTGATATGCGCGATTTTACAACAATGTCTGAAGAGATGACCCCGCGTGAAAATTTCGACTTTCTTATTGAGTATCTAAAACATATCACTCCTGTCATCAAAAAGCGGCGTGGATTTGTGGATAAATATCTAGGCGACGGGGTGATGGCTCTGTTTCCGCATAATGCGGATGACGCGCTGAATGCGGCTATTGATATGCACCGAGAAACGGCCGTTTACAACGAATTCCGCCGCGCTCATAATCAAACAATAATCCGCGTGGGGACAGGATTACACACTGGCAATTTAGTCATGGGCATACTTGGCGGCGATAATCGGATGCAAGGCACAGTCATCTCCGATGCTGTCAATCTAGCTTCCCGCTTAGAAGGGTTGACCAAAGTATACGAAGCGTCTATCATCATAAGCGATGATATGTTACGAAGTTTAGATGATGTAACTCGCTATCATACGCGCTTTCTGGATCGCGTACAGGTTAAAGGCAAGAAAAAGTTGGTTACAGTTTACGAAGTATTTGACAACGATTCCCTAGAAGTTATCGAACGCAAACTACAGACAAAAGTTTCGTTTGAAACAGGCTTACGCTTATATTATGACCGTCGTTTCACTGATGCCAACACCCATTTTCGACGCGCATTAGATAAAAATCCAAATGACGCAGCGATTCGACGCTATTTACAACGCACAATACATTACATCACACACGGCACACCTGCTAAACCAACAAAAATTTAGCTTCTAACACGCCCCTGTGAAAACAGAGAATCAGCCTGAACAATGATTGCGCCCTAAGGAATACCTATTTATGAAAGCAGATATCCTCATCGTAGATGATACATTAGACAGCTTAAAGTTACTGGAAAATATGTTATTTTTGGCAGGGTATCAAGCTCGCCCTGTGCCTAACGGTGCCTTAGCATTGCAAGCCGCAACGGCCGTTCCCCCCGATCTCATCCTGCTGGACATCAATATGCCTAATATGGATGGGTATGAAGTGTGCCGTCGTCTCAAAGATGACCCCCGCACCCGTGATATTCCTGTCATCTTTCTCAGCGCACTCAGCGAAACAATAGACAAAGTAAAAGCGTTCAGCGTCGGCGGCATAGATTATATGACCAAGCCATTTCAAATAAATGAAGTACTGACCCGTGTTAAAACCCATCTCGAACTGCACCAATTACAACAAAATTTAGAGCAGCGCGTTAAAGAGCGCACGGCCGAAATCGTCCGCGTCAACAGTAGCAATGACCACTACGTCCCTCAAGATTTTTTGCAATTTTTGGGACAAGAAAACGACGGTAGCTTAGCGGCAGGCGACCGCATCCAACAAGAAATCTCCATTCTATTCTCCAGTATCCGCGATTTTGCAGCATTATCTGAACAAATGTCACCGCGTGAGCATTTCGATTTTCTTATCGACTACATGGGACGCATCAACCCCGTTATTCAAAAACAGCAAGGGTTTGTCGATAAATATACCGACAATGGGGTGATGGCACTGTTCCCGCGCAATGGAGATGG
The DNA here is from genome assembly GCA_015486215.1 of Anaerolineae bacterium. Classification (GTDB taxonomy): domain Bacteria; phylum Chloroflexota; class Anaerolineae; order Promineifilales; family Promineifilaceae; genus S016-13. The sequence goes on from WFSA01000339.1 coordinate 19,834, forward strand.
TGCGATCAAAGCGGCTGTCGAAGTACATAAGGAAACGGCCGTTTACAACACCTACCGCCATACATGCGGCAACGAAAAGATCCATATCGGCACCGCCTTACACACAGATAATTTACTGATCGGCATTCTTGACGGCACCAATCAAATGCGCGGCACAATTATTTCAGATGCTGTCAACGTAGCCTCCCGCTTGGAAGAGTTGACCAAAGTATATAATGTATCTATCGTCGTCAGTCAGAATTTCTTGGAAAATTTAGAAGATGCCACCCAATACCATACCCGTCTGCTAAGTCAGGTACATATCAAAAGCAGAGAAAAGAAAATCATCGTTTACGAACTATTCGACACCGACACCACAGAGATCATAGAGAAAAAGTTACAAACCAAAGCAACATTTGAAACTGGACTAAAACTGTATTACGCTCATCGTATCGCTGAAGCTAAAAAATATTTTCAGCACGCATTAGATCAAAACCCTGATGACAAAGTTATTCAATGGTATTTGCAGCACGCAACACATTAAAACCCCGGATCTGTCCAGTTCTCAGTTTAATAGAACGCAGATTCTCAGGATTATTAGTACCTTATCAGGTATCTTCTCAAAAATCCGGGGACAAGAGTACAACAGATTAGGGAAAAAACAGATTTTCTCAACTAACGCAATCTGTTGCTTTCTTCATCTATTGTAATCACCCCGAAATATTGAGAAGATACCTCGAATCTTATTCCCGCACAGAAAAGACTCTATCCCATCATTTCCACATAGCCAGACGGCCGTACCCGCTCCATCAAAATCTCGGCCGCATGTGCCACGCGTAATAGCGTATCCTCCGCCCATGGTTTCCCTATCGCTTGCATAGAAATAGGCAGACCAGCGGCCGTATAGCCGACAGGGAACGTAATCGCCGGCAGACCAGCAAGATTGCCTGGAATCATATAACGCATCAACTCAACCGTCGTGTTCAAATCAGATATACCATTGCTGTAGCTGGCCGGAGAAATTGAAGGCGCGGCAATAGGCGTTGTCGGCGTGATGATTACATCAACATCTTGGAAAACACGGTCAAAAATTTTCATCGCCCGCGCCCGCATCCGTTGCGACTGCACATAATCATAGGAAGATAACGCTTGTCCAAACAGCAAATTAATGCGCGTTGGTGCCGAAAACTCATCCCAATGTGCCTCATGCCGCTTCATACTGGCCGCCATTTCAGATAAGATAGCGATAGAGTGCGCGATCCGCATCTCGTTCAACTCTGGAATATCAATCTCCACAATTTCCGCGCCGTAATCAACCATTTTTTGCAGCATCGCCTCATTTCCAGCCACAATTTCAGGATCGGCATGGTTGAACCATTCCCGATACACACCAAATCGCATCGCGCCGACGGTCTTTTCATCCAGCCATGGATAGAGCCAATCGTTGATAGTGAGTGCGGGCTGGTGATGGGTGTTGGGGTCTTTAGCATCCCGCCCAGCGATGATGGCGTAGCTGAGGACAATATCCTCAACCGATGCACCAATGGGGCCGATATGGGCGACACTCCAATCAAGCGGCGCGGCTCCATATTCACTGACACGGCCGTATGTCGGTTTCAATCCCACCACACCGCAAAGCGCGGCTGGCACACGGATCGATCCGCCGCCGTCCGCACCCAGCGCGATGGGGCAAAAGCCGGCAGCGACAGCCGCAGCAGGGCCGCTAGAACTGCCGCCAGCATCATGATCATAATTATACGGATTGCGTACCGTGCCATGATGGACATTTTGAGCGGTGGGATTGATGCCGATCTCGTGCATATTGGCTTTGCCGATGAGCAATGCGCCAGCGGCTCGTAAACGGGCAACGGCCGTTGCATCTACCTTCACCGGCTCCCGTCCCAAAAACGCCGTTCCCACGCTGGTAGGATACGGTGTTTGGTCAAGTTCATCTTTAATAGCGATGGGAACCCCGTCCAAAATACTTATCCGCTCCCGCCGTTTATGCCGTTCCGTCGAGGCGCGGGCCTGCGCCATCAAATCCTCTTTATTGCGCGAGATGAACGCACGTAACGGCCGTTCCCCCTTATCACTCTCTTCAATCGCCGCCCAAATACGTTCAGCCGCCTCTTCTGGAGTCGTCTCCCGCATCCCATACGCACCCGCATAGTCGCGTGCCGTCGTAAACTTAATCCCTTCAGGAATCATCCGCTGACCCGTTTTATGCACCAATTGGTAATAATCAACAGCGATTTCTTCAGCCGGATCAGCGACGGGATAAAGCGGATTGCCAACAGGGTCTTCCTCCATATGACAGGCGCGTAAATCAAATACGCCTGCATCACGTAACAATCCAGGCATCAGCAATTTTCGTGTGACACGGTTGTTCAATGCAGCAGCGAAGAGGGTCAACGGCCGTCCTGTCAAGACGGGTAAATCAGCAGGTTGCAGGTTGTAAGTCATAATGTGCCTCGATGTTAAGGAAGAAAGCAACGGCAAAGTGAGTAAATTCTCCATCTCTACCCCTGCTCCCCTGTCTTTGTTATTAAATCATACGGGTGTAGTATCTTCTCAGTATTCTGGCAAGACTTGACAAATTTTCCTAATGATACTCGTGTAAAATAAAGTGCTGATGAAATTTGTCAACTCTTGTCACGGGGCGAACAGACTTAGTTTACCCAAAACTATGCGCCCCGTGACAGTCACTTCTACTAAAATGAAACACACCCAAATCATACGGCTATTCTTTTTATTTGTCACCTGTTTTGCCCTACCTAAAAAAATAGCTAAACCATATTCCCTCCGCAGGGCAAATTTGCAAACTTGCCCTACACGCTGATTTCTTAGATTCCCAAATTCCCCTTGACGCATTACATACATCTGTTATAGTGATGCCCTTGCTGGCAGGAAACGTAGCCCCGCCGCAAAACTTATCGAAGGAGAAAGCGCAAAATGACAAAAACCCTCATCATCCGTGTACGGAACTCAGCTTATGCCGTTGCCGATTTTGGCAATGCCGTTGCGTCCCTCTGCGCCTGCGATCCTCCGGAGTTACAGACTTGATGTAAATCATCACCTTCATTTAACGACTTGACGATCACGGCGCAGCACAGACAAGCCCCGTGGTCGTTTTTTGTTTTAAACGTAAAGCCATGGGACTTTGTCTCATGGCTTTTTTTTATGCGAGACGGCAATCGTACTCCGCCCCGCAAACAGGATAATGATAAACATGAACACAATACCTGACCTAAAACAAACTGTAACCAAATACAAATTCAGCGGCTTATGGCGGCTGATGGATGGATACCGATGGCAATATCTGATCGCCATTATCAGCATGGGATTAGCAGCCGTTGCTGGTTCCGCGCTCTACATTTTGCTGGGCAAATTCGTAGACGATGTGCTACCCGCCGCAAATATGCGCCAACTACTGCCATTGGTCTCGCTTGGTCTCATCGGGCTGGCGTTGACACAAGGCGCGTTCACCTTCATCGGCGGGCGGCTGGCGGCGCAAACGGCCGAAAACATCGCCCGCACCTTGCGAAATTATCTGTACGACCATATTCAACAGCTATCGTTCACCTATCACGACCAATCACAGACGGGCGAACTATTACAGCGCACCACCTCCGACGTGGACACCATGCGGCGCATGTTTGCCGAGCAGGCGATTGGCATTGGCCGCATCAGCCTACTATTCGTTGTCAACTTTACCGCCCTGCTGACGCTCAACGTGCGGCTGGCATTCATCTCCGTCATTATCATCCCCATCGTGCTGATGATTTCGCTTTTCTTTTTCTTCAAAATTGGAAAAGCGTATGAAGCGTTTCAGGAGCAGGAAGCGGTGCTGTCGAATCGACTACAAGAAAACCTGACGGGGGTGCGCGTAGTAAAGGCGTTCGCCCGCCAAGCGTATGAGATTGAAGCGTTTGACGTGGAAAACCGCGAAAAGTGGGGGCGAGGCCGCCGCCTAACGTTGATGCACGCCTTCTATTGGCCGACGACTGATATGTTATGCGGCACGCAGATGGTGGCCGCCTTTTTCTTCGCGGGGGTGATGGCGGTGCATGGGGAGATCACGGCCGGAATGTATGTGGCGTATGTCGGGCTGGTGGTGCAAATCATCTGGCCGATTCGCAATCTCGGCCGTTTGGTGGCTGATGTCTCGACTGGATTCGTCTCTTTTGGCCGTGTGCAAACGGTGATCAAAGAGATCAAAGAGCCGATGGTGGAAGGAACGGCCGTTACCGCCGACCGTCTGCATGGCGCGGTCACCTTCGATGATGTCCATTTTGCGTATGAAAACGAGAAAGAACACGCCTTACACGGGATCAGTTTCACCGTTAAGCCGGGCAAGAAAATCGCCCTCATGGGCAGCACGGGATCGGGCAAAACATCGCTGGTCAATCTACTGCCGCGCTTTTATGAGTGCAGCAACGGCCGCATCACCCTTGATGGCGTAGACCTAAAACGGTATCCGCGTGCCTTCTTGCGCGAGCAGATCGGCATTGTGATGCAGGAACCATTCCTCTTCTCCACCAGCATCCGCAACAACATCAGCTACGGCGTAAACCATGCAGTGACGGACGAAGAAATGTTTGCCGCTGCCAAAGCGGCCGCCGTTCACGAGGTTATCCTCAGCTTTCCCGACGGATACGAAACGATGGTTGGCGAACGCGGCGTGACCCTTTCGGGCGGGCAGAAGCAGCGCATCACCCTCGCCCGCACCATCTTATGCGATCCCGGCTTGCTGATTCTGGATGATGCCACCTCTGCTGTGGACACCGAAACGGACGAAGTGATCCGCTTTGCGCTGGAAAAGCTGATGCAGAACCGCACCACCTTCATCATCGCCCATCGTATCCAAACAGTGATGGACGCGGACTTGATATTGATGCTGGAAAACGGCCGTATCATCCAACGCGGCACACATAAAGAACTGCTCACCCAAGAAGGCACATACCGCCAAATCTACGACCTGCAATCCCGTATTGAAGAAGAATTGCAAACCGAACTGGGAGAATTGATAATAGAAAATTGATAATGGAAAACGCCCTTTTCCAATTATCAATGATCAATGATCAATGATCAATTATGAACGATTATTTTGAAGAAGAAGAATTTGAATCACAGATAAACAAAGACACCATCTGGCGCATTGGCAAACTTGGGCTTCGCCATTGGCCGATGATGGGCGGCTTTCTCCTTTTTATCTCGCTAGTATCCGTTGTGGAAGCGTTCCACACCTACCTGAACAAACAGATGATCGATTTAGGCATCATCGCGGGCGATATGGCGGCATTAAAACATTACGCCCTCATCTATCTGGCAACATGGCCTGTTTTCGTCATCCTTGTGATGGGATTTATCCTATGCGCGGGCTGGCTGGGGCATCGGGTGCAATACGATTTGCGCCAAAGCATGTTCGACCATCTGCAAGAGTTGCCCCTCTCCTATTACGACAAAACGCCGACCGGCTGGCTCATGTCCCGCGCCACCTCTGATGTGACACGGGTGGGCGATTTGGTCTCATGGGGCTTTTTGGATATGACATGGACGGTGACCAGCGTGAGCGCGTCGCTGTTCTTCATGTTCCTCATCAATTGGAAGATGACGCTCATCGTCATCGCCATCATCCCCCTGCTCTACTTGGTGGCGGTCAATTTCAAGAAATACATCTTGATCGAGTACCGCATGGTGCGAAAAGTGAACTCCAAAATTACGGGCGCGTTCAGCGAGAACATTAGCGGCGTGCGCGTGGTAAAATCATTGCGACGCGAAGAGCGCAATATCAACGAGTTCCAAAACTTGACAAACGAGATGTACAGCGCGAGCTTTAAGGCAGCGTGGCTGTCGGCTCTCTTCCTGCCCGCCGTGCAGCTTGTCAGCGCGTCGGCCATCGCCATCATCGTTTGGTACAGCGGCGTGCAGTATGAGGGCGGCATGATGACGATTGGCAGCATCCATGCGTTCGTCTCTTACATCACCTTTATGTTATGGCCGGTGCAGCAATTGGCGGCCGTTTATGCCAGTATGCAGCAGGCGATCGCCTCTGGTGAGCGCATCTTCTCGCTATTGGACACGGAAGTGGACATCGTGGACGCGCCCGACGCAATTGATCCGGGCACGATACGGGGTGACATCGTTTTTGACCATGTGACATTCTCTTACGTGGAAGAGAACGCGGTGCTGACCAATTTTAACCTGACGATTCCACAAGGGGAGACGGTCGCGCTGGTAGGACCGACGGGGGCGGGCAAATCCACCATCGTCAATCTGTTATGCCGCTTTTACGAGCCGACGGGCGGTGCGATTCGCTTTAACGGCCGTGATTATCGCTCAATGACACAAGCGTCCATTCAATCGCGGGTGGGGATGGTGCTGCAAACGCCCCATCTCTTCTCTGGCACGGCGATGGAAAATTTGAAATACGGCCGTCTATCCGCAACCGACGAAGAGGTCATCGCCGCCGCAAAAATGGCGGGGGCAGATGGGTTCATCCGCAAGCTGGAAAAAGGGTATCAGACAGAAGTCGGCGAAGGAGGCGTGTTGCTCTCGACCGGGCAAAAGCAGCTCATCAGCTTGGCGCGTGCCATCATGGTCAATCCCGACCTCTTCATCATGGACGAAGCGACCAGCGCGGTGGACACGCTGACCGAATCGCTGATCCAAAAGGGGATGGATGTGTTGATGAAAGGGCGAACCAGCTTTATCATTGCCCATCGCCTCAGCACCATCAAAAACGCGGATCGTATCTTGGTGATCGAAGATGGCGGCATCTCAGAAATGGGATCACACGCCGAGCTAATCAAACAGCGCGGCCATTACTACAACCTATACACCCGCCAATTCCGCGAGCAGGCGGCGAGAGTGTAGGGTGTAGAGATAGAGTGTAGAGATAGAGTGTAGAGATAGAGTGTTGTGTTGAGCAGTGTTAAGGAACGAGGATTTATTTAATTACCAAAGTTGTCATTCCTGCCTTCGCAGAGTCTGCCCTCATGAAGATGGGGAAATGGCAGATGGAAGTTTCGAGGTAACTTCTCAATATTTTGGGGTGACTACAACGGATGAAAGAAATAAATGGATGGTGCAGTCGAGAAAATATCCGTTCATTTTCATAATCCGCTGTAGTCATACTAAAAGCAAAATAATTTCCCCGCTTTTTTGAGAAGGTACGTTTCGAGTTTTATTTAATCCTCATTCATAAGGGAAGGCTCGCAAATAACTGGTCAAGGTGACAGGCACTTGGCAAATGCCTGTCACCTGATTCTGTTTTGAAATTGGACAGTGATTTCACTGATTTTACCGTTTTATCTGTGTTCGTCTGTGAAATCAGTGTCCAATTTTTGATCATGCAGCCGCCCTAATAAACATAAGCGTCCACCAGCTTGTTTTCGGAGAAAATTTTATGATTGTAGATGCACATTTGGATTTAGCATATAACGCTTTGGCACATGGACGGGATTTGTCGTTGTCGCTGGAGCAGCTGCGCCGGGTGGAAGGGATGAAGAGTTCTGCACGCGGGCGGGCGACGGTGACGTTTCCGGCGTTGCAAGCGGGCGGAATTGGGCTGGTTTTTGGCACGATTTTTGCCTCGCCCGCACGCGGGTATAAGATGGATGATATGTCGGAAACGGTCGGGTATCACAACGCTGATGAAGCGTACGCACAAGGGATGGAGCAGCTCGATTACTATTATCGCATGGTAGAAACGCACGATAATCTACATCTCGTCACCTCCATCACCGCCCTTGAATACGCCGTCGCCCATCAAAAAACGGGTATTGTCGTGCTGATGGAAGGAGCCGACCCCATCCGCACGCCTGATGAGTTGGCCGAATGGCATGAGCGCGGCTTGCGGATCGTCGGTTTAGCGTGGGATGACACGCGCTACGCACATGGCGCGTGGCAAAACGGGAGCGACGGCTTGCGCGGCGATGGCCGCGCCCTTCTCGAACAAATGGCCGTGCATAAAACGATCCTTGACCTCACCCACATGAGCGAAAAAGGGACACTGCAAGCTCTCGACAGCTACGACGGCATGATTATCGCCAGCCACAGCAACAGCCGCGTCCTGATGGGTAATGGAGAACGCCATCTGTCCGATCTGCAAATTCAACGCATTGGCGAACGGGGTGGAGTGATCGGCACGGTCTTGTATAATCGTTTTCTTAGCCCGACATATAGCAAAGGTGATCCCAAATTAACGGTCACACTCGACCATGTTTTTGCTCATATCGATCATATCTGCCAACTGATGGGCAGTGCGGCCCATGTGGGCATCGGCACTGATTTTGACGGCGGCTTCGGCGCGGAATCCATCCCCGCCGAATTAGACAGCGCGACTGATCTGTACAAAATCAGGCTGAAATTGGGTGAGCGGGGGTATAGCGAGACGGATATTGCCAATGTCATGGGCGGCAATTGGGTCAATCTATTGCGCCGTGCGTGGGCGTAAATATAGCGGAGATTGGTTCACCTCTCGAAGGAGTGCAGCAATCGAAACGGAGGGCGGGGATTAACCACTTGACACAGGGAGAGACTGTATGCGTGAAGAACAAGAGGTATGGGCGTTTTTAGATCGCCATTTGCAAAGTGTGTTCAATAAGGATAAAGAGACGTATATCGCCACGACCAGCGAGGAGTTATCCTTGTACGAATGGTTTATCAGCCCGCATCGGCAGGATGGGTTGGATTTTCATCTCTTTATGATCGAGAATGGGTGGGCGGGAACGGCTGGATCATATCGATATGATCTGTGGGAGAAGCGATTGCAACTGTATGGAAATACGGCCGTTGTCAGTTACACCTTCATGCTTTCCATCGCTGGCGAAAACGGCATCAGCCATCGCTCGCACAATGAAAGCCGCGTGCTGATCAAAGGGGATGATGGATGGAAAGTTGTCCATGTCCATAAATCGCCTGCAGGAAGCGGAGAGTGATGAGCCATCCGCGCCCCCATCTCCCCATCCACCGACGCTGGATGGAGCAAAAGCACCCCATGCCCGTGACGGTGGCGATTATCCACAGAGAAATTGGTGATGAATGCCGCTATTTGCTTATTCGCCGCCTTAAAGAGCCTTATATGGGCAAGTGGGCATTGGTCGGCGGCAAATGGGATTTTGGCGAAACATTGGCCGAATCTATTGTCCGTGAAATACGAGAGGAGACGGGCGTGCGAACGACATTTGCCGCTCTGCATAATGTGGTGAATGAGTTGATCGTTCCCCGCGCGGAAACCGATCAAGGAGCGCATTTTCTTTTATTTGTGTGTGACGTAATCGCTTCAGCCGACAAGGCAAAAGAGCAATCGGAAGGGGCGGTCGGCTGGTTTACGTTCCCAGAGATGCTGGCCTTGAACGAAAGCGGGCAAATCGTGCCAACTGATTATTTGATACTTGAGAATTATGTCAAACGGCCGTTTGACATCTCCTATACTGAAGCCGAAGTCTATTCTGACGGCCGTTTGAGCGTGGTACATCGTTTTGAAATAAAGTGACTATCACTTCTACTGCAAGGACAAGACTTGACAAATTTCATCAGCACTTTATTTTACGCGAGTATCATTAGGAAGATTTGTCAAGTCTCCCCAGAATACTGAGAAGATACCTATTTTACACAGTAAACTATATATTTACTTAGATTTTGTTTAATACTTAGGAATAAGCCTTAAATAACTTACCCATTTAACTTTGGAGTTTACCCTCACCCCAACCCTCTCCCAAAGGGAGAGGGAGCAAGTTCCCTCCCCCTTCGGGGGAGGTTTAGGGTGGGGGACGACAAAACTCAAATATCGGTAAAACGGG
>WFSA01000340.1 GCA_015486215.1 Anaerolineae bacterium
ACGCAGATTCCCACCGAAAAGTGCCACTCACCTTCAAGGTGAGTGGCACTTAGGTCACACACGGCCAACGGCCGTTTCCCATCCGATCCGTCCTTAATTTGTTTTTGGATGGGTACGATTTGAGAAGGGAAAACGGCCGTTTACATTCTATAAATTATGAACAAGGTTAACGCTTAAAATCACGCGATTACGGGCTGGCGATGGTCGCCACAATGACCCATTTCTTTGTCGGCGCGTAACCGTTGAAAAAACGGCGATAGCGATTTGCGTGCATTGATTTGTTAGGCCGTTTTTTTGTGCAGATACAATGTATATATTGAGCTAGTGGTGCGACAAACGATATTTGTCGGACAAAAATGTGTAAAAACGCTTAACTTATCAAAATTTTATTCGGCAAAAGAGGCTTGTCGGTCTACTAGTTTTTATTGCAAAATTCGGTAGAAGCCTAGCACCCATCGTTGTGCTTCTAATTATCCAATTCATCTACTCTATATGTAGACACCAGTGATACGGCTAGGCCATAGAAGCTACTACCTTGACAGTAAGCTCAGCAATTGGTAGAGCTTTGCGAAGCATGCCCTCATAATCAATTTCAAACTCGTAACCCAGGTCCTGTCGCATCGCATTAACCACCAAAGAGATCTTTTCTTGAATCATCTTTAAATCCTCGTCAGAAACTGGATCTCTATTTTCTAATCTCGTCATGAAATTCCGAAGTTCTTGATAGGTATTGACTACTTCATCAGAGCCTATTAGAAGTAAAGTTCCAGTAACTTCATGAATACGTGCCATATCAGACAGAGAAACATCTTTTTCGCTATAAATGATTTCACCAATCAATTTAACAAAATTGATATAAATATCCCATTTATATTCATTTGCTCGGTTTTTATACTCTTTCTGCAAATCAGCTTTGAGTTTTGGCCACAAAGCAAGAATAGTCACTCCAATAGTTCCAAGAGTAGTAAGAAGTGCCGTAATAAACGCTATTGCTATACCAAACAGCCCTGCTATGATTGCTTCAGTCATTGTTATTTTACCTCTATCTGATTCGTGGTAGCACCACAGAATGGCGTGGAGTTAAGATCACCCTGAATTTCTGCGACAAGATCGGAGAATAATCCCGAAATCGCCTCGATTTAGACCAAAAATGGGCAATTCACCCCAATTTTACTAGACATAATGCGAGATTTGTCAGTAATTTTGAGCAAAGATTAACTCCACGATGGATTGTAGAGCTACCTGATTCGTGAGTAATGGTTAGAATAAAAAATTGCCAGTATTCCTTCTTGCCACTTGGTAGAAATTTAGCGGCCTAACGCCTGCTTCATCGGCTGGCGAGGGGTAAACCAACAACTCAGCCATTCACCAAATAGTTCCAAAAAAGACCGTTCTCGCCAGTCCGCGTGCAAGCCTTGTTGGGCGGCTTTTGAGCAAAACCTTACCCGACCAACCTGACTAACAATAACCAAAGCCTTTAACACAGCACAAAACCTTTGTGTTGGCGGTAAGTGGTGCAAGATAGACAAAATTTGCGCCGTATACCAGAGCCGAGGGCGGGGCAGCTTAACGCGGGGTTAGAAGGTGTTTGGAATTGTGCTGTTTGCGTTTCCATCCGCGCCTATAGTTTTTTACTGATTACAAATTTTGTGACTTTATAAATGCCAGTGGCGACGAGACTCAGTACCATAGTAATTGAGAGTTTTTTTTTCGTCTCTTCATCTTGGCTCGCAAGATGATAAGGGCAATACTCTTGCCCTTCATCTACGTTATTGGGACAGGGCTTTCCATTTAAGAGTTCAGCTTTACAAAGTTTCATAATCACACCTCTTCGGGAGGTAAAATCTCTTTGGGTTGGAATTCTACGACCATGCTTTTTTGCGAGATTTCGTCCAAGTCTTTTATGCTTGGCAGAATACCCTGAGAAATAGTTGTAAGGCTTTCATGCAAATTACTTGTAGGCGAAAGCCAACGCACAATTTCTCCTGTTCTATCTTGAAAAACTTTGACTTCATTTTCTACTTGTTCAAGCGAAACCCGCAAGGAATCGGGTTCATTCAAGTCAGCGTAAGCTAATACAAGATAACGCGATGCTTTGACTATAGCATGAGACGCTTTCCCAACGGATTCAGCTTTTGACAAAACATGCTTGTGAATATCCCAATGTCGGCTAAAAAACATACCTAACTTATTTCGTGGTAACTTATCTATAAACCTAAAATCGGTGGATTTTATTAATTTGTTGCGCCCTTCATTCAGTTTTTGAATTGCGCTAACTATCAATTCGCGTCTTAAATCTGGGTCAGAAGCAACTACGGCTTGCTCGTAAATCTGGATGCCGCTTTCGACCTCAGCAAGACGATCATTAAATTGCCCCTGCAAAACGTCAGTGATTTTTCCCTCAATGATTTCAAGACGGTAAACAATATCAGCCAAAGTTTGCTGTATTGCCAACTGGTTTAGTGAACTGAGCAAATTGGGCGTGACTTCCATCAAACTAGCGTTATGAACTATCTTGCCTGTCTCAACATCCAAGATATTTGCGCCGAGAAACCCATTATCTCTATGTGCTAATTTAGCCGAACCATCTTTTATTCGTCCCAAAATCTCTGGATCAATATATGCCTTGTAGGTTTTCCCTTCTGATAATTTTTTCGCGCCATCTAAAATGGCGGGAATTTGTCGCAGGACTTGGATCACCCTTTGATGTTTTTCTTCGTCAGAAACGATTAATTCTGATGGTAAAGCCGTATATGAAATAACTTCACCACTTGGCTGGATAACTATGCTATCTTCATTTGGCATTGGAATTTATAGACCCTCATGGACGAAGCCAACCTAACTTATTGTTAACCCGACCATATTCTTGATAAACCCTGAAAATATCTCTTATGCGGAACATAATTCTGCATATACCGCTTATTGATCACAAAAAGCCGATTATGTTTGTACATGGCTCTACGAGCGGTGTAAGTAAAATGAATATCCATCATCTACGTTTTCATAATGGTGTCCAATAATACCATCCCCCACACCCCTACACAATATACGGCGTACTCGCGCTCGTCTTGCTCATCCCCTCTTTGTCCAACGACACATTGACACACGCAGGCTTGCCGCTGGCAAACGCCCGCTCCAGCGCGGGGATGATCCCCTCGGCCGTTTCCACAAACTCCCCATGTCCGCCCATCGCTTCCACAATTTTATCGTAACGAACGGCCGTTAAATCCGTCGCCAACGCCCGCCCCATCATTTTCGTGATCGGCGTGCGAATCTGTCCCCAGCCCGCATCATTGCCCACGATGCTCACGATGGGCAAATTAAAGCGAACGGCCGTGTCAAACTCAAACCCATTCAGCCCAAACGAGCCGTCCCCATTCACAATCAACACCTTTTTGTCGGGGTACAACTGCTTGGCGGCGATGGCGAACGGTGCGCCCACGCCCAAACAGCCCAATGGGCCAGGATCGAGCCATTGACCCGGCTGCGTCACCGTCAAAATCTTCGCCGTCGCGCTCACAATGTCGCCGCCGTCGCCGATGATAATCGTCTCCTCATCCACGAACGCATCCACCTCCGCCCCAAAGCGGAAATGATTGACGGGCGCGTCGTCCAACGCGCTCCACTCGTCCAATTGCGCCCGCTTTTTCGCCTCCATCGCCTCCACGTCCGCCAGCCAGTCGTCGTAACGGATGCCTTGCAGCCCTTCGGCCAACGCTTCCAAAACCAGCCGCGCATTGGCAGCGATGGCAACGTCGGCGATCCGATTATGGTTCAGTTCGGCGGCATCATTCTCAATCTGAATCAGCTTGATACCCCGATTCCATCCCTCCCCATATTTCAGCCGAAAATCGAGCGGCGTACCGATGAGCAGCACCAAATCGGCTTCGCGCAACGCCTTACTGCGCGTCGCTTTGAAACAGTGCGGATGCGCCATCGACAGCGTGCCGCGCCCGCCGCCGTTGGTGTAGACGGGCATCCCCGTCTGGTCGGTCAGCGCGGTCAGCGCGTCGGCGGCATCGTCCCAATACACCTGCGTGCCAGCGACGAGGATCGGCTTTTTGGCGGCGCGTACCAGCTCAAAAATGCGGGCGATGGCTTCCGCATCGGGTTCAACGGGCGCAATCTCAACTTTGGGCAGGATGGCGGGCGGGTCAACGGCGTTGAACAGCACGTCAAACGGGAATTCGATGAAGACGGGGCCGGGTCGCCCTTCCAACGCGGTTTGCATCGCAAAATGAAGCCGTTCGGGGATGTCCTCTGTCTTTTCGATGGTAAAACTCGCTTTGGTGATGGTGTCGAACAGCGGCGTTTGCGGGATTTCCTGCAATGCCCCTTTGCCTTTGGTCTTGAGCGGGGCTGCGCCGCCGAACAGCAACATCGGACTGCGGGCTTGGTACGCATTGGCAACGGCCGTTAACGCATCAGTCACTCCCGGCCCAGCCGTCACCACCGCCACGCCGATATTGCGCGTCAGACGGGTGTGTGCGTCGGCCGCATGTCCCGCCGCCTGTTCGTGCCGAAAATCAACTATCTCAATGCCATTATTGGCACACCCCTCATAAATCGGGGCGATATGGCCGCCGCAAAGGGTGTAAATCGTGCTAACGCCTTGCGCCGCCAACTGTCGGGCGAT
>WFSA01000341.1 GCA_015486215.1 Anaerolineae bacterium
GGATGGGAGGAGGGGCAGTCGGGTGCGGGGTGCTGGTGGTGGTTGGAGTGGGAACGGCCGTTTCAACAGCACTCAATACAGGCATTTCCACATTATCTTGTGAGGCGATTTCTTCCTCAGCCGTCGATTGGCAACCAGTAAATGGCAGCAGAAGAAGCAGAAGAAGGAGCGGGAGGGATATTTTCATGATAATCCATGAGCAACAAAAAGCCCCCAAATAAAGGGGGCAAAAAGGGTCCCGCGCTACCGTGTGAATTTAGTGGATTGAACCTGCTGAGGCAGGTGGGAATTTTGTCGTGAGTTTCTGCCTGACAGGAGCGGTAAAGCTCAAGTTACTACATCCCCTCAACGTATGTAATCCCCTGAATCAAAGCGTTGGCTCAACATGAAAACCCATCACTAATAGAGCAGGATTAAGGAAAATAGTAGCACAAATAGAATGAAAAAACCAATTGACAAAAAATTGTGAGATCAACATTCATTTTTTGGATATGATTCAAAATAGAGACAAGCATCTTTACAGTTTGGTATGGGAGATAGGATGCAGATTGTCACGATTATTAGGGTGAACGCAGATTCCTTCTGATTTATGAACCATCTCTAAATATGTTACAATGTGAGCGCATTAAGCAGGGTATATTTCATTTGTTATGGAAAGATTCGTTACTCAAAAGGAGTTCTCTTATGGTCGAAAAGCTTCCTGATTTGTTAGACACAACAGCCCCCCCTCTGATTCTTATTGTGGATGATGAGGCGCGTATGCGCCGCTTTATCCGTATGAATATGGAGTTAGAGGGATATCAAGTTATCGAAGCGGATAATGGTAAAAAGGCGTTAAACCTTATTCGCCAACAGATGCCAGAGCTTATCGTTATGGATGTGATGATGCCTGAGATGGATGGCTTTGAAACATTGCGTGCATTGCGCGAAATCTCAACCACGCCTGTCATCCTTCTGACGGTGAAAGATGATGAAGAGGATAAAATTCATGGATTGGCGTTGGGTGCTGATGATTATGTGACCAAACCGTTCAGCCCCAAAGAGTTGAATGGCCGTGTAACGGCCGTTCTTCGCCGCGCCCAATGGCCGTCCCCGCCCCCCCGCACTGTTTTGAAAATAGACGAGCGGCTTTCCGTTGACTTTAATCGGCATCAAGTGATCGTCAACGGGGAACAGATCGAATTGCGCCCTACTGAGTTCAGACTGCTCAGTCAGCTTATCCAAAATGCCGGATGGGTTGTCTCTCATGACACATTATTGGCAAAAGTGTGGGGATATGGATACGAAGATGAGACCCATTATTTGCGCCTCTATATCAACTATTTGCGTAAAAAAATCGAAGAGAACCCCTCTAAACCAGAATATATCTTGACCGAACGGGGTACAGGATATTTATTTGTTGATTATAAGAAAAAACGGCCGTAATTCTCTCAAAATTGTCAATTATCAATGATCAACGAGAGGTGTATATTACTTTTATAGATCATTACTAATTGCCAATAGCCAACTGATAATTGACAATTAGCCATGATTGATCAAGTAACCACAGACGCGAACCAATTCTTTGAACAGATAGAATCCTACATGGGGCATGACGATTTTGAGCGCGTGCGAGCCGCTTTCGCCTATGCAAAGAAAGGGCATGGAAGCCAACGTCGCCTCTCTGGCGAACCATTCTTCCTTCACCCCTTAACCGTCGCCCGCTATTTAGCCGAGTATCAGATGGATGCCCCCGCGCTGATGGCCGCCCTGATGCACGATGTCGCCGAAGACACCCCCGCTACCATTGACGAAATTGGAGACCTTTTTGGCAAAGATGTCTCCATGCTGGTTGATGGAGTGACCAAGCTGAAAGATGTGACCGATGGCGTTCGTAAAGGGCGGCAGCTATCACGCAAAGAGATTCAGGATGGCACATTGGTGAAATTATTGGGCGTGATGACAAATGATATTCGCTCTGTCATCGTTAAATTATTTGATCGATTGCATAATCTGCGAACGATCAACTCCATGCCAAGACATAAGCAGATTCAAAAAGCGGAAGAAACCTTACAGATTTACGCCCCTTTAGCCAATCGACTGGGGATTTGGTCACTAAAAAGCGAACTAGAAGCCCTCTCTCTCCAAATTTTAGCCCCAAGAGCGTATGAGACGATCAAAAATCGGATAGATGAAATTCAACGAGAGCAGATAGACGAGTATCATATGGTCAGCACGGAGATTTATGATGTGCTGTTGAACGCCGATGTTAATGTGCTTAATGTCTCTACTGTGCCAGAGGGGGTTTACACCATCTATCGTGATTTGGTGAAAAAGAATAGCTCTTTTCGGCATGTTGACCGCACGATGCGCCTTGTCATTTTGGTGGATAGTTGGCCGGCCTGCTACCAAGCGATGGGACATCTGCACCGTTTATGGCGGCCGATTCCCGATCAATTTGATGATTATATTGCTGTCCCGCGCGATAATTTATACCAATCATTGCATACGACAGTCGTTCATACGAATGGGCAGCGGTTGAAATTACGGTTTAGAACGCCGATTATGGATCGCGTAGCGATGATTGGCTCGTTGGCACGATGGATGTATGCGGGAATGCACTTGTGGTCTACAACACAGGTTAAACATTTAGATGCTTTTTTGAAAAATGTGCGATTTAATATCCAATTTAAGGATGCGTCGGTAGGGGTTCAGGGAGTTGTGGAGGATGTTTTTCAGCAGCAGATTCATGTCTACACGCCTAAAGGGGATTTGTTTGAGTTGGTGAAGGGGGCTACACCGATTGATTTTGCTTATCATATCCATACAAAATTAGGGGATCAATGTGCATCGGTGCATGTGAACGGCAAGCCGTATCCGCTTAATAAGCCGCTGCATGATGGGGATCGGGTTAAGGTTTTTAAGACCCCAACCGCTCGTCCGCATCGGGAATGGCTGGAAAAAGATTTGGGGTATATCGGGACAACATATGCGTATCAACATGCGCGACGCTGGTTCCGTCGGCTGGCAGACGAAACGGCCGTTAATCAGGGAAGAGTTTTGTTAAAAACTGAACTCAATACGCTCGGTTTGCATACATATTCGTCAGAAAAAGCGGCTGATTTGACTGGATTCTCATCAGTAGTGGGATTGTATTACGCGCTTGGTCATGCGGATATGTTAACAGAGGAGTTATCTGTCATACTGTTGGAAGATGATTGGGGCGAAGAGCTTTTGCGAAAGGATACGCGCTTGGTGGAAACGGCAGACGGGGTGAAATACGCTATTATTAATACGCAAAAACGGCCGTTACATCTATGCGGCTACTGCCGCCCAACGCCGCCCGATGGCATTGGCGGCTATATTCGTGCTGATGGCACAGTAACGGTGCATCACGAGACATGCCATCTCTATAATCGAGGCCGGTTTTTCGGGCGAACATTACGCCTGCACTGGGCAGATACGGCCGTTCATAATATCCGCACTATCAATATGCGTGTTAATGCGTTCGACAGACATGGCCTCTTATACGAAATTGCAGGGCTGTTGCGTAAGGATCAGATCAATATTGCCCAGATCAATACCCATGTTCCGCAAGAGGGAAATATACGCATTCTCTTTAATTTGGAAGTGACCTCATCACAACAGTTGGTACGCATTTTGCATCAGATACGGGTTCTTGATAATGTTTCCTCTATCTCTGTTATTCACGAGAAAGAGGGTGAGGATTGATAGTTTTGGGCGACCCAGCAGGCTGTTCCCAATAGCAGATGAAACAGAAAACGGCCGTTTTGCAAAAGCAAAACGGCCGTTTTCTGTTTACCCCTTCAGTTAAAGAAAAAATCAGCTCATTGGTTTCTTTTCAATGATAATATTTCCTTCATCATGCCCCATAGCGATACATTTTACAGGGGTAATACGGAAGCGGACATCTTTGGTAGCAAAGTTTTCCAAAGCAGCTTGTAATACACCAACAGCCAAATGACAAACGGGTGCATCGGACGTTCGGCCTGTACACATCGGGCAAGCAGTAATATGCCAATGCCATTCCGTCTCATTCTCATCAATATTGACTTTCTGATCGCTAACCGTGTTGAAGAATTTAGCGAAGAAAGACAATCCAACGCTGATCCGTCTTTCTAATGAGCCGATACGCATAGCAGCACGCGCCGCCTTTGCGACTGCGCCGAAGCTTTCCAGCCCATCATTTAATGTTTTTGCGCCAGCACGGGTTGCAAAGACCCGCGCCCCTCTGGGGCCATACATATCCCAGAATGCTTGTTGTATTTTACCCACGTGCATGAATGGGAACTCTTTTTTCATATTATCAGCCGGATAATTGCCAATATATTGTGGCAATCCCGATAAATTCAAAAGAGCCGCAACCCCTTTCTCGCCTACAATCTCTTCTGTAGATTGTAAAAGAATGCGAGGCCATCGGTTTGGGTAATATAATCCTTCATTGTCAGTCATACTATCCTCCAAAAATAAATCTTCCGTGACTATGTTACCATAACAAATTGTGTTTGAACAATAATCAAGAAAAATTCGAGGAAATAAAAAGTTATAATAAAGTTTTCCTTGCCATCTAACGTATTAGATTGTCATAAAACGCATAAGATACTCCGTATTATATGAGCAACTTTGTACTTTGGCTAGAATTTATCATAAGAAAGTTTGCAAGTATCTTCTCAATAAATCGTGGACAAGACTTGACAAATTTCATCAGCACTTTATTTTACACGAGTATCATTAGGGAAATGTGTCAAGTCACCCCGAAATACTGAGAAGATACGTTTGCAATTACTCAAGAAAGACGGGAAGGTTGCCAAGTGCGACGACTGTTGACCAATCTTTTTCTCCTTCGGTAAAAACGGCCGCTTCCTTCACGATCATTCCCTTCGCCGTTTTCACGACGGCACGCATCCCATTGAGGGTGCTACCAGTGCTGAACACATCGTCAACGATGATGACAGAACGGCCGTTGACCAACACCCGATCCTTTTCATCCAAATATAAAGTTTGTGGTTTGCCTGTAGTGATAGAAAGCGTCTCCGCACTGATTGCCTCGCCCATATACGGCTTATACGTTTTACGAAGCACCACGTACGGGATACCCATCAACGCGCTCATTTCGTACACCAACGGCATACTCTTCGCTTCCGCTGTAACCAGCACATCCGCTTTCTCATCTTTTAATCGCTCAGACAAAACGGCCGCTGCCGCTTTTACCACATAGGTATCACCTAACATATTAAAAACCGCAATCCGCACGTCAGGCGCGACTTCAAAAAGGGGCAAGTGACGGGTCAGCCCTGCAATCTCTACCGTGTACGTTTCTCGTGTTGACATAAAATCTCCATTAAAGAGTGTGCAAGTTACAGGCGGCAAGTTTGCAAGTATGCGAGTGTGCAAGAGTATCCTGCGACCTCATCACTTTGCCGCTCCGCAGCCTCGTTACTCCTCTTCCTCTTTCTCCTCTTTCTCCTCTAAATCCGCAAAAGGAGGCAAATCAAACAATTTTCTCCATCCATAAGTGCCGATCAATTTGATGGAAGCGACGACAGGGGTTGCTAATACAGCCCCCAAAATACCAGCCATCGAACCACCAACAAACACACCCATGATAACAAGTAATGGGTGCAAATCAAGGGCATTGCCCATGATGCGCGGTACAAGTAAATTGTTCTCTAATTGTTGTACGATGAACATGAATCCCATCACCGACAAAACGTAGGATGCTGGGGGCAAGCCAAGATAATTCTCTGGTTGAAAAAAAGCGACTAACATAGCAATACTGGTGCTGACAATGGGTCCAATATTGGGAACAAACTCTAATAATCCAGCCAAAATCCCTAACGCTAAGGCGTAACGCACGCCCAAAGCGGTCAGACCAATCCAAACGATGAAAAAAATGACGAGGCCGAGCAAGACTTGACCACGTAAATAAGAACTCCACACGCGGCCAAAGTCGTT
This sequence comes from Anaerolineae bacterium, assembly GCA_015486215.1. Taxonomy (GTDB): domain Bacteria; phylum Chloroflexota; class Anaerolineae; order Promineifilales; family Promineifilaceae; genus S016-13. Next base: position 5,956 of record WFSA01000341.1, read on the forward strand.
AAAAAGCCGTTCCGCATCATATTGATAGCCAGGCAGGGAGAACGCATTGCTGACCCGTCCGCTCAATAATGGAATCTCGATGGCGATGTAGATGGAGACCATCAAGATGAAGAATACCATGATGAGAACTCGGAATGTGGTGGTCGCAATTTGGGTGATGACGGTTCCGCTCTGCGTTAAGGCTGGCTCGATCATGCCCAAAAGCTGATCTCTGATTGATTCCCACGGCAGATCGGCGGGAAAGATGACGAATGAACCGTAGCGGAACAGCTCTTCGTCGGGGGAGAGGGTGGAAACGGCCGTGATCATATTATTGATCAAGGATGGCACATCGTTAATGAATCCCGTCGTCTGTTGGTACGTCGTCACGCCCAAGAATACCCCCAGCACAGACAGCACGACAGCTAAGGCCAAATATACAATAACGATGGAAACCCCGCGTGAAATGGGCAGCCGCTCATCCAACAATATAATGACGGGGTTGAGCAAATAAGCCAAAATGGCAGCCCCCGTAAACGGGCCGACCAATGGCCGAAAACGCTGTAATAACATCCCAATCAGCAGCAAGGCGATGGTTACAATAAAAATTTTCGTCGTGCGATTCCACGCGGGAGATGTGTTCATTATTATGTTTTGCGGGCGATAAATAAGAGATACGTTCCGTCATCGTCTGGGTCTTCTTCGTAAAACGGCCGTACCCACTTCTCTGTCCATTTCAAATTACTATCCCATGGGGCCGCAATCCACTTTCCCGTCAACCCATGCAAAATAGCAGATGGCAGCCCCTGCACATGACCAATTTCCAACGCCCGTAACGCCTCTGTTGAAAAATAGTATTGCCATCGTTCCACCTCAAAGCCCGCTTTATTGAGCCGTTTGATCCACACCTCTGGCGGGTCGGTGTGGATGTGGCGGGCGATTTTATTAAAGGCGACGCGGTATCGGTCAGCCGCACTATTTAACTTTAGCTTTTCAAAGATGGCCGCCCCGCCCAAATTTTGGGTAAACCGTTGGCTGGGAACGGTGATGAGAAAACGGCCGTCCTGCTTCATCACCCGCCCCGTCTCATTTAACACCGCTTGCACATCAGGAATATGCTCCAAAACTGAATTGCTAAACGCCGAGCCAAAATAATCATCAGGAAAAGGCATTTTATTCGCTACGCCAAAAACAAGATGGTCATACTGTTTTGTGCGGTACGCTTTATTTATCGGTCTCCACCACGGATCAATGCCCGCGGTGATGGAATGATCAAAAGTCATCTGCACAAAATGGCCGTCACCGCATCCTACATCCAAAATCGGGTCTGTCCACTCAATCTCATCATAAAAACGGGCTTCAACCGCACGCAGTAAAGCACGAAAGGCAGGGATTGATTTCAACCGCCGTTTGAGCGGATCATCGTTATGGTCGTAAATGGGGGGGATGGGTCTCATAATAAGGAAAATTGACAATTCATTCAGCGTTATCGCGCATCTGGCGCAATCGTTTATAGGCCGATGGTTCAATGGCGCGGCTGTCCCGTTTGCCTGCCTGTAAATTTTGGAAGAGGGTGAGATATTCAACGGCCGTTTGTTCTGGGCTAAAACTATCCGCAATTAGCGACGGGGAGCGTTCATACGCCTCCCGATCTTGCAAAATGTTGATGATCGCTTCCGCAAGGGCGATGTGGTCGCCAACGGCCGTGACCTCCCCCATTCCCGTCATCGTCACCGGTTGACGCACACCCGGCAACCCACACGCCGCCACAGGCGCACCATGAATCATCGCCTCAATCTGCACCAACCCAAAACTTTCCGTCCCGTTTAAGCTTGGAATACAGAGACAATCCAAAGTATCATAAAACGCCGTCAACGCAGCCCCGTCTAAATTACCCAGCAGACGATAGCTCTCCTTATACTCTTCAAATAGCGGAGCTAATCGTGCCGCATACGCCTCTTCACCGATGATATTTTCATATGGCCCCGCGTGCAACACCATCGCTTCGGGGAATGTTTTCTGCACGATGGGTAACGCTTTGAGCAACACCTCCACTCCTTTTTCCGTCGCTAAACGGGCGGCGATGCCGATCACTTTGCGCTTGGCAAGAGCGTGTCTGTCACTAAATTGCGCCACTTCATCGGCCGATGCAGGCTGCAATTCAACAGGAGGCGGGATGATGTACAATTTCTTGCCCATATATTGGGAAAGATAGGGCGAATTTTCCCCATAATCGCGGGTGTAGGTGACGACAGCATCGGACAGCGTGCCAGCCATCTTATTCATCGAATACACAATCCGATCTACCATCTTATTGAACGCCCCATTCGGTAATTGCAAATCACAATGGTAGGTCAGCACCACTGGTTTATGCAGCAACCGCCCACGCCACGCCACGCCGGGAGCGTCAAATTGGGGCAGATGTAGATGGAGTACGTCCGCTTTTTGCGCCAATTTCCATGCCATCGGCCCAAAGCCGGGCATAATCACCCCTTTGCTGATGCGGGCGGCGACGGGGACGCGCACAATTTTTACCCCATCTATGACATCGTAGCGGGGCAGCGCGGGATCATATTGGGAGGTGAGGACGGTCACATCATGCCCTTGTCGGGCGAGAGCTTTGCTCAATCGCTCCACATAAATGGTCAGCCCGCTCGTCCATGGGCGATAGTAGGTTAAAACTTCAAGAATTTTCATATAAAGGCGTGCGATTTACATCTTCTCAAACTTTAGGGCACAGAGTTGCCCCAGATGGGGACAACTTTAACTATTCATCACAAAATAAGCAAGGGCGCGTTGTAAACGAACAACATCAACTCCTTTTTTGATCTGCTTACTGATGGTAGGGGCGTGGCTTCCAGAAATCCACACTTTTACTTCAGAGTCACGATCAAAGCCGCCGGCTGTCTCTACAGAAAAGTATTTGATCGATTTGTATGGAATGCTCAGATACTCCACTTTTTTGCCTGAAACACCTTGAATATCCACCATAATCAGCCGTTTGTGTAACATCTCAATAAATTGGGGCAAAGACTTGACAGGTTTCATAAGAGTCTCGCGTTTTACACGAGAGTATTATAGAAAACCTGTCAAGTCTCCCCGAAATTTTGAGAAGATACCCGTTTGTTTGTAAAAATAAATGTATCTCGCACCAGAACAAAGGCGGACTGCACCTTCTCTTCTGGAATAAATATGTCAGCAAATTTCTTTTGAATCTGTTCTGGATTTGCTTCGGATGCGTTGCCTAATACTTTATCAAATAGTCCCATCGTTTTCTCCTGAAATTATTGTTTATGCGTATATGTCTACTGATTGGGTGACCCAGCGGGTTGGGTGACCCAGCGGGTCGCCCCTACATATTATATTCTGTAGGGGCGATTCGCTGAATCGCCCTAAGGCGCAAAGATCAATTTGTTGAAAATGAACCGTGCTGAATTTGCGTAGTATACCGCAATTTGGGGTTGGTCATCGTTTTGATCACCCCATGCGTGCCATTCCCGTGTAGACGGGAATCCACCTCTCAGGAAAGTATGGATTCCCGCCTGCGCGGGAATGACAATGGGCGAAGGGATGACCATCCCCCGCAATTTATGCCGTTTGTTTTTGAACTGAACGATTCCTCTTCTATAATGAAGGGATGTTATTAGAAAAAGTGTGCATTGTAGGAGCGGGATTGATGGGCGGCTCGCTGGCGATGGCTCTACGGCCGTTTACCCTCCATCTCACCATCGTAGATCGTGATCCAGAAACGAGAGCCGCTTGCGCTGAGTTAGCCGATTTCGTCACGGACAGTTTCGCCGCAGGGGTGCGTGACGCATCTCTTGTCATTTTGGCTGTGCCAGCCCGCGCCATCGTTCAATTATTGCAAGAATTGCCCATCGTGCGTCCAGACGGATGCGCGGTGATGGATATTGGCAGCACAAAGACGGAGATTTGCCGCGTGATGGCTGATCTGCCGCCCCAATTTGAGAGCATCGGCGGGCATCCGATGTGCGGCAAGGAAATATCTGGATTTGGCGCGGCTGATGCCGATCTTTATCGCGGGCAGACATTTGTCTTATGCGATCATGCGGGGACGACGGCCGTTTTACGAGAGACGGCCGTGCAGCTCATCACCCATATCGGCGCGAATCCGATCCATCTTCCTCCCCAAACGCACGACCGCCTCGTCGCCGCTATCAGCCATCTGCCCTATTTGGCCTCCGCTCTGCTCATGCGGACAGCGGCAGCGATGGAGGATAACCGCGCATGGACGGTCAGCGCGTCCGGCTTCCGCGACACGTCGCGCATCTCGGGCAGCGACCCACAGATGATGATTGATATTTTGTTGACCAATAAAACGGCCGTTCTCGACCAATTAGCCCAGTTTCAAAAGATGCTGACGGCCGTTTCCACCCATCTGCAAAACGAAGACGAACCCGCTCTGCGCGTCTGGCTCACCCAAGCCCAAAGCGAACACCAGCACTATAAAGAGATAAAAACAGGATCGTGACTATGAAAATAGAGATACTCACCCTATTCCCAGCCATGTTTGATGGTTATCTTGATGAAAGCATCATGCGCCGCGCTCAAGAGCGGGGGCAATTGGCTGTGCAGATGCACAATATCCGCGATTACGCCGCTGGAAAACACCGTATCACCGACGATCCGCCGTATGGCGGCGGCGGCGGGATGGTGTTGAAGCCAGAGCCGCTCTTTGGCGCGGTCGAAGCGATTGAGCGAGCGGCGGATACGCCTGTTATTTTATTATCGCCGCAGGGACGGCCGTTTACCCAAGCGATCGCCCAAGAGTTGAGCCAATATCCCCATCTGATTTTATTATGCGGACGGTATGAAGGGGTGGACGAACGTGTGCGCCAACATTTGGTCACTGATGAAATTTCGATTGGGGATTATGTGTTGACGGGAGGGGAATTGGCGGCGATGGTGATTGTGGACGCTGTCACCCGCTTGCTGCCCGACGTGCTGGGCGCGGCTGGAGCGGCCGATAACGACAGCCATGCAACAGGATTGTTAGAAGGATCCCATTACACAAAACCCGCTACTTTCCGCGAATGGGCTGTCCCCGATGTACTGCGCTCTGGACACGCGGCCAAAATCGCCCAATGGCGACGGCAGGGGGCGTTACGGCGCACATGGGAACGCCGGCCGGAAATGCTGCTAACGGCCGTTCTCTCTGAAGAAGATAAATGGTTTTTACAAGAATTAGCAGGAGACTAAAGTGACTGTCACGGGGCGAATGGATTTGGTTTATCCGAAACTATGCGCCCCGTGACTGTCACTTGTACACTTTACATTATCGTAAACTTAACGATTTCCTTTTTCTGCCAATAACAAATTGGACCACAAAGGGACGAAGAACACGAAGATTTTCTTGTTTTTCTTTGTGTTCTTCGTCCCTTTGCGGTGATTTTTTTATAAAGATTTGCATCTTCTCAGTATTCTGGGGAGAGTTGACAAATTTTCCTAATGGTACTCGTGTAAAATAAAGTGCTGATGAAATTTGTCAAGTCTTGTCCACGATTTATTGAGAAGATACAAAGAGTTGTTAAGTTTACGAATATGGTACACTTTACAACTTCGTTACATACCAAAAAGTTGTTGAACTTTCATCACGCTGTTCAAATCACCTTCAACTTTGATCTTGCCGCTCATAAACGCCATCATTGGGTTTAATTTGCCGCTGACCATTTTGTTATAATCACCAGCATCCATCATCACAGAAGCGGTGGGATCATCCACGCCCCCTTTTACGACATCACATTTACCATCAGCAATGTTGACAGCCCATTTGCCGCCATCATCACCAGATAGATCAAATTGAACGGCCGCTTTCATATCACCCGCTTTGGATGCATCAAAACGTGCAGGCATTTTCTCGAATAATTCGGCTATAGAAGCCATAGTCTCTCTCCTTATATCGTACAAAGTAACAGCGTTGGACGATAGTTAAAAATAAAATAGGACATGGTTCATTTTACGCAAGATGATCTTTACATTTTGAGGGCGGGCACAAGGCCGCACGCCTACAATTTACTCCTGTAGGGGAGACCCTTGTGGTCGCCCAATCACGCAATAACTGTAAAGACGATCACCCTAATTTGAATCATGTCTAAAATAGTAATTAGGGGAAAGTATAGCAACGGCCGTTTCCTTTTCAAAATCACCCCTTTTTTGTGGTGCGATATTAATTCTTTCCCCATAATTCCCCTACGATACTCCTCCCTGTTTGGCAACCATTGTTTGATTTGCTAAAATGTCATCCTTACTAGATCGAAAGAGGAACGGCCGTTAGGCCGTTTTTTTACGCGCAACCAACAAGTATTAACATAAATTCTAACAATTTGTTACACCTGCAAAAGCATAAATAGCAGCTTTACATATATGTTAAGGAACAAGGATTTATTTAACTACCAAAGTTATCATTCCCGCCCCGATCCCCACCTTCGTGAGGACAGGCACTTCGTGAGGGTAAACTCTTTTAGGCGGGAATCCATGATTTCCCAGCCTGTGGATTCCTGCCTTCGCAGAGCCTGCCCTCATGAAGATGGGGGAACGACAGATGGAAGTTTCTGGTTTTATTTAATCCTCATTCCTAAGGGAAGGTTCGTTTTTAACTTTGGACTTTCAGGTGACAGGCACTTGCCAAGTGCCTGTCACCTTGGCCACAGTTATTTACGAGTTTTCCCTAAGTTTGTGAATACGAATCAATAATATAATGATGAAAGTATGGGTGAGGATGAGCCAATAGAACTGCCGCTTTGGTAAACACGGCCGTTTATCACGCTTTCTGACGGCGGAGAGGATAAACCGCCGTCACCCGCCTATGTGGAGAATAAAATGAAAGATAATAGAAGTACCGAATCAACAAAAAAGAGTTCCCCCTTGCTCTGGATTGGCGGTGTAGCCGTCATCCTTTTAGTGGGAGCAGGATTATTCTTGCCGCCTATTTCGTTAGGAGACCGCTTATTTGGCGGTGACAAGGCCGAAACAGCAGCCGATGACAGCACAGCAGAATCTGTCATCGCCGAGACGGATAACTCTGCGGCTCAAGTGGCAATCGTGAGCGGCGCAGCCATTGTCGAAGTTGATCCCGCTCCTGCCGCCCCGCCCGCAGGCAAAACAATTAAAGGTGACGTTTATGCCATCAGCGAAGGCAGCGGCACAACGGGCGCACTCACATTGCCCATACCCGCCGATGCTGACTCCCAAACGGCCGATTTGTACGGCTGGGATGGATCGGTATGGGCATTCATGCCCAGCACCCGCAACACCGCCGCTGGAACGATCAGCATGATGGCAAACATATTGCCGCAATCTGTCGCTGTCATGCAAAATGGAGCTGACAATCCCCCCGTTATTGGTGCAAATATTCAAGCAGGCGACGTATTGCCTACAGATCTGTTGCCCTATGTGCAAGAGATTTTTGTCGGCACAAAGACAATTGCCAGCGATGGGGAGTTAGAAGGAGAGACCGCTGAAAAAATGCCAGAAGGCGGTTACGAACAATACTTAACCGTCTCCAATCGAGGAGCGATTATTGATTTGGAACTATTGGGATCCGTCTTGACCGATCCCGCCGTCCAAAGCACGCAGACTGCTGCCATTATGCGCGAAGTCATCAACGGCAATTATGCAGGCGTGAACTTAGATTATCAAGGCGTATCCATCGCTGACCGTGATGCGTATACTGCATTTGTGCGTGCCGTTGCCGATACATTGCACGTCCAAAGCAAAAAAGTGTTCGTCACGCTGCCCATGCCGTCCCAAACAGGTGAATACCAATGGGATGCGGTCAATTACGATTGGAGCGCGATTGGGCAGGCGGCTGATGTTGTTTACATGGAAATGCCGCTCGATCCCAAAGCGTACGTACCCGAAGGCGAAGCGGCGCACCTTATCAAATGGGCGGTTGGCTATGTTCCGCGCGAAAAATTGACCCCATTACTCACCGCCCAAGCAGTTGATCGTATTGGCGAAGCGTATATTGCGCTGCCTAATGAAGATGCGCTCGCTAATTTTGGCGAATTGCAATTTATACAAGGGTCGGAAGCGGTTGAAGCAAACACGGCCGTTGAGGTGGCTCTTTCTGGCACAGCGACAGCGTTAGAATGGGATGGAGACAGCCAAACCTATAGCTATAGCTATGAAGAAAATGGACAAACCCACCAAGTATGGCTGAACAGTGCGCCCGCATTAGCCGCCCGTACAAAACAGGTGCAGGGACAAGGCGTGCGCGGCACGGCCGTCAGCTATTTAAGCGAATCAAATGATACGGCTGGCTATGCGTCCGCACTCGCCAGCTATATCGGGCAAGGAGACGCGCCGCAGCCGTCAGCCGCCGCCATCGTTTGGTCGGTAGTGGATAAAGATGGCAATGTGCTGTTCAGCGAAAGCGGCGACTCCTTGACATTCTTGTGGGATGGTACGGAAACGGCGGGGACATACACCGTCAAAGTTGAATTTGCAATGGGTAATAATGTGTCTACTCTGGGCGAAACGGCCGTTGCCGTTGGTCAGGAAGCGGAGGCAGAAGAAGTTGCCGATGCCGCGACTGATGCCGCGACCGATGACGCTGGTGAAGAAACAACTGACGGCGCGGCTGGCGAGGCGGACGGCGGTGGTGCTGCCGCATCGCCCGCAAGCGGTGAGGGAAATGCAGTTGTCAACGTCGGCGCGAACCTTCGTCAAGGGCCTGGCATCATCTATGGCACAATCGCTGGCGGCATTAATCCCGGTATCCGTGTCGAAGTTGTTGCTCGTGATAAAGAGCCTTTGTGGTTCAAAATAATCATTCCCGACACAGGCGATAAAGCGTGGATTTACAACACCTTGCTTGATATAGACAGTAATGTTGATATAGCAGGCTTGCCCGTCGAAGGTGCCGGCGATGCACAACCCGCCGCTGGCGGCAGCGGTGGGGATGATGGTGGCAGCGGCGGCGGAACGGCCGCTCCGCCGCCCGTATCCGCCCCCCCCGTCGCCAATGGCAGCTTTGAACTTGGCGGCCAAACGCATGGCTTTGCCAACCCCAGCATGATGTCTTATGCAGGCATGAACTGGGTAAAATTCCAGCACAAATGGGGCGACAGCGACAACGCTGGTGACCTCGCTGGGCGCATCAATCAAGCACACGCCAATGGGTTCAAAGTGCTGCTTAGTATTCCCGGCTCAAGCACATATCCCTCTAGCATTAACTTCTCTGGATACGCCGCATTCGTCGGACAAGTTGCCGCGCTCGGCCCCGATGCGATTGAAATTTGGAATGAAGAAAACATTGATTTTGAGTGGCCGGCTGGTCAAATCAACCCCGCATCCTATGTTAATGATATGCTGGCACCTGCGTATAACGCCATCAAATCTGCCAATTCAAATGTGATGGTTATCGGCGGGGCGATGGCACCGACTGGATATTTTGGCGGCGGCTGCAGCCCCAATGGATGTGACGATAACGCGTACTTGGCTGGAATGGCTGCTGCTGGTGCTGCAAATTATATGGATTGCATGGGCGTGCATTATAATGCCGGAGCAACCTCGCCGACAGTTTCCTCTGGACACCCAGCAGGCGGCGGGCATTACAGTTGGTATCTGCAACCGATGATCAACACTTACGCCACATTGGGCAAGCCGCTCTGCTTTACTGAGCTAGGCTACTTGTCTGGTGAAGATTTTGGCGGCGTGCCAAGCCGTTTCTCATGGGCTGCCAACACGACGGTGAGCCAACATGCACAATGGTTGGCAGAAGCGGTCAGCATCGCGGCCAATAGCGGCCGTGTACGGTTGGCAATTATCTTTAATGTCGATTTCACAACATGGGGCGACGATCCACAAGCTGGATACGCGATAATGCGGCCCGGCGGCGGCTGTCCTGCGTGTGAAACATTGCGCTCGGTGATGGGTAAGTAGAGCAAGTGTGCAGGTGCGCAGGTAGCAAGTATGCAAACCTGCACACTTGCACACCTCCTGAGGTAAACATATGAAACGTACATTGTTGTTGAGTTTTATTCTTTTGTTGTTGTTGGCGGCTTGCGGCGGGGATGAGGAAGAGGTGATTGGTGACCCTGTGAATCCTGCTGCTGCTGTAATGGTTGAGCCAACGGCCGCTCCGCCAACACCCCTTCCCCCTGCCATTATCACTAACGATGGAGAGACTGTTGCGGCTGAACCTGTAGAGTCTGCGGCCGAGGAGGCCGCCGCCCCCAGCCAACCGCTCCCCGCGTGGCCTGTCGGCCAATTTGGATATGGCGCACAATCGCACGCGCTCGTTGGCGATCCGGCATATACGATGGATGTGCTGAAAGGGCAATTGGGTGTGGATTGGGTGAAAGTGCAGTTGGAATGGGCACTTGTTGAGCCGAATCGCGGCGAATTCTTTTGGGTATATGATACCATCGTGGCCGAAGCGCAAGCGAAAGGGTTATATTTGATGTTCAGCTTTGTCGGTGTGCCAGCGTGGGCGCGGGCGGATGGGGTGACAAATGCTCCACCCGATGATTTCAATGAGTATAACAATTTTTTGCGTGCGTTGATGGCGCAATATCCAGGCCAGATTCATGCGATTGAGATTTGGAATGAGCAGAATCTGGATCGGGAGTGGCTGACACCGGCAGGGTTGAGCGCGGCTGAATATACGCGCTTGCTGCAAGGGGCGTACACGACGATCAAAGAGGTTGACCCGTCCATCATCGTTATCAGCGGCGCATTGGCACCGACTGGCGGGGCGACAGCAGCCGATGGCACGCCAGCGGCGATTGATGATTTTGTTTTCCTTGACCAGATGTTGGCGGCGGGCTTTTTGCAATATACCGATTGTGTCGGCGCACATCACAACGGATACAATCTGCCCCCCGATGTAACGGCGGAAGCGGCTCCGTCGCATCCTGAAAGCGAAACGGCCGTTTTCCGAGGCCCCTTCGACAATCCGCATCACTCTTGGAGCTTTAAGACGACGCTGGACACCTATGCTGACAAAATACAGGCTGTCGATCCTGCCAAAAAGCTGTGCGTGACTGAGTTCGGCTGGGCGAGTACAGAAGGGTATGACGAATCACCAGAAGGGTTTGCCTTTGCTGGCGATAATACGTTGGAAGAGCAAGGGGCGTATATCGTGCAGGCGTACACGCAGATGCGTGAGTCTGGCGATGTGTGGATCGCGTATCTGTTTAACTTCGATTTTGGCAATAAAGGGTACGGCCCGACGGATGATACCGTGCCGTACAGTATTGTGGATACGCAAGGTATTCCCCGTCCTGCGTTCAGTGCGATTAGTCAAATGGAAAAAACCCGTTAATGAAATATATCCCCGCGCTTTTGCTTTCTTTGTTCTTGATGGCTGCCTGTGGCGAGACGACTGTTTCGCCGGTAACGCCCATCCTGCCCACGCCGACGCTGCCTACTGAACTGATGGGAGAGACGGCCGTTGTCCCCTCCTTCCCCTCTCCCGCTTACGGAGCGCAGGCGTTCCTATGGTGGAAGCCTGAGATTGCTCAATGGCAGGAAGGGGCGCAACCGCACGAATTCGTCATGTTAAATGAGATGGGATTCGGCTGGGTGAAGCAAGAGTTCTCATGGCGCGACATTGAGGGAATTGAAAAAGGGGCGCGGGATTGGTGGCGGGCGGATCAAATCGTCAATGCGGCTAATGATGCGGGTCTAAAGATGGCTGCCCGCCTGGACAGGCAGCCATTTTGGACTGATCCGCCCGATAATCAATGGAAGGATAATCAGCCGCCCAGTGATTACCAAGATTTTGCTGATTTTTGCGGCGCGATGGCGGAACGGTATCGCGGGCGCGTGGCTGCGTATCAAATTTGGAATGAGCCGAATCTTGATCGGGAGTGGGGGGATAAGCCGCCCAATCCTGTCGAGTATACGGCTTTGTTGAAAGGGTGTTATTTGGCGATCAAAGCGGCCGATCCTGATGCCATTGTTATCTCGGCTGGGCTTGCGCCTACGGGGACAAGTACGGAGCAGGTGATGACGGATATGGATTTTTTGCAAGGGATGTATGATGCGGGTGCGGCGGCTTATTTTGATGTGCTGGGCTTGCACGCGCCGGGTTATAAAACGCCTCCTGCTGTTTCGGCAGATGAAGCGGCCGTTTCGGAGGAGTATGGCAACGGCCGTTGGTTCGCTTTTCGGCATGTGGAAGATATGCGGGCGATCATGGTCGCTAATGGAGACGGGGCCAAACAAGTTGCCCTGATGGAGATGGGGTGGATGCTTCATCAAGATATGCACGAAGGGTACATATGGCATGGCGTAAGCGAAGAAGAGCAAGCGCAATATCTGGTGGAAGCGTTCCAATACGCCGCTGATAATTGGCGGCCATGGATTGGGCTGATGACGACTATCTACTTCGCCGATCAATCGTGGACGCAGGAAAATGAGCAATGGTGGTGGTCTATCGTCCTGCCCGACGGTACACCGCGTCTCTCTTACACTGCCCTCTCAGAGATGGAGAAGCAATGAGTAATGGGCAATTAGCAATGAGCTATTGTTTGTTTTGTGGTTTGATACGAAGAGGTGGATGATGGGGGGGACGGCCGTTTTTGACCTAAACGAAGCGTAACTGTCAATCTTGTTTTTAACCGTATAAAATGGTTTGTTCAGCAACGATGCTGGATAAACCATCAATTTTAACTATATCCTACTAGTATTGCTTAGGGAAAACTCGTAAATAACTGTGGCCAAGGTGACAGGCACTTGGCAAGTGCCTGTCACCTGAAAGTCCAAAGTTAAAAACGAACCTTCCCTTAGCCTAAGTTCTTCGGGGTTTTCTGTAGTGCAATTTTATAAAATTGCACGGTCAACTTTATAAAATTGACCTATGATAATTGCTGGAGAACTTCTGCCAGTGTGTATTAGTCCTTTTTGTATGAAATGCCATTGGGTTCTTACAGCTTCGGCTTAGTTCAACAAGGATTATATGGCTGTTGAGCCGTATGAATCCTTTTTCGTTAGCCCGCTTGTTCAACCGTCAACATTCGTAAAAAATCATTAATCCTGATAGGAGTGGTCGTGAATATGAATCTTGACAGAATTATTAAAGGAAAAACGTAACTACTCAGCCATTATCCAAATTCACCACAAAGACACGAAGAACACGAAGTTTTTAAGATTTTTTTGTGATCTTTGGTATCTTTTCAAAGAGTTGGGGGCATGATTACAGCTAATTAGGAAAGGAACGAATCTACTCGACTGACGTAATTTGTTCCTTTCTTGATTGGGTGTAATCACCCCGAAATGGAACATCCCGAACGGCTTGATTTGCGCGTAGGCTCTTTTTCCAAAGGGATGCGCCAGCGCATCGGCATCGCGCAGGCATTGCTGTACCTTTAATCATACTAATGACAAACGTATCTTCTTAGTATTCTGGGGAGACTTGACAAATTTTCCTAATGATACTCGTGTAAAATAAAGTGCTGATGAAATTTGTCAAGTCTTGTCCCCAATTTTTTGAGAAGATACGACAAACGTATAATTATTTTTCATGAATGGCCTTAGAGAAACATCGTTTTTACGGTATGAATCAGATTGTCCATGCTGAAGGGTTTTTCTAGGGCGGGGACGTTATTGGATACCAAAAAAGTGCGTAATTCGGGGTCGATGGCATCGCCGGTTATGAAGATGAAACGGCTGTTATACGCTGGATACTTCTCTATCGTCCGCCGATAAAGTTCCTGCCCGCCCATCTCTAGCATCTGTAAATCCGTAATAATCAGATCATAAGTTTCTTGCTGCAATCGTTTCAACGCCGCCGCTCCGCTTTTCACCCCATCAACCATAAACCCATTGCGATATAAAATACGGGTCATAATCATCAAGATGCTGGCCTCATCATCAACGACCAGTATGCGCTTATTGGCGGGATTGGCGGCATCAGCGAGAATTTCCATCTCTGCATCCCTGTTTTCTACGAGCGCGGTGACGGGCAGTTCAATGAAAAAGGTGGCTCCCCGCCCCTGTTCGCTTTCCATCCAGATACGTCCCTGATGCTCGGTGATGATGCTGTTGCATAGAGCCAATCCCAGCCCCGTCCCTTTGCCCTCTGCTTTGGTCGTGAAAAACGGGTCAAAAATACGGGAGGCATTTTCTTGAGGAATACCGGCTCCGTCATCTTGAATGATGATCAGGATCATCTTTTCACTGTTACTGTTCACCCGCAATGAGATCGCATAGTTTGTGGTAAGCGTTAGCCGTCCTCCTTTTCCATTTTCGGTCATGGCGTGTAGGGCGTTGTTGATTAGGTTTACAAATACCTGTTGCAACTGATGTCCGTCGGCTAATGTGATGGGAACGGCCGTTGAAAAATTAGTCTCGACGGTGATGTTGTGTGTACGCAATTCGTAAGCCAGCAGGTCAATCGTACTTTTCAGCACATCGTTGATTTGTATGGGTGTCCGCTCAGACGGCCGTTGTCGCGCAAAATCCAACAGTCCATGCACCACATTACTGGCACGGCGCGATTGGGTGACAATCTGCTTGAGATCGCGGCTTACCGCATCATCAACCCCTTTCACTTCCATCAATTGTGCATATAAAATGATGGAGGCCAGCGGATTATTTAATTCATGGGCAATGCCTGAAATAAGTTCACCAATGGCGGCCAATTTTTCACTTTGTATCAATTGCGTCTGTGTATTCTTTAATCTTTGGAACTGTGCTTGCAAATTTTGGTGCAGGCGTGCGTTTTCAATGGCATTAACGGCCGTTACCGCCAATGTTTCCACCATCCTTAAATTTGATTCCGTAAACCGCCCCACCTGCTCATCCACAAGCTGAATGGCACCGATGATGCCCGTTCTGCATTGCAACGGCACAGTCAACTGTGCGTGCAATGGGTATGTTGTATAGTCAACGATATGCTGGAAACGCGGATCGCGCCGGGCATCATCCACCAACACACTTTTCCGCTCTCTCAATGCCCATCCCAAAATACTACTTCCCGCGGGCAGTCGCCAGTTAGCGGCCTCTTCCTGATAAGGTTCTGTTATATAGGTACAAACTAAATCGCGTGAGCCATCTTCTATCATCCAAACCATAGCAGCCGATATATCCAAAAAAGCACGCACCTCCTCCAAAAATACGCTTAAAATATGTTGCGTATCTAAATGCGCGATCATGGAATGGCTGACATAATTGATGAAAGTGAGTTCATTATTACGCCGCTTTAACGCGCCTTCCATCTGTTTACGCGCCGTAATGTCTTCTTTAATGGCTAAATAATGGGTAATAACGCCGTCCGTATTGGTGATTGGCGAGATGGCGGCTGATTCCCAGTAAAGGTCGCCATTTTTCTTGCGATTATGGAATTCGCCATGCCATTCATCCCCACTACTAATCGTTCTCCATAATTCCGGATACTCTTCAGGCGATGTGTGACCAGATTTTAATAGACGCGGGTTCTCTCCTAACGCCTCATCAGCACTGTAACCCGTTATTTTACTAAATTGGGGGTTACTATATTCAATACAGCCATTTATATCTGTGATGATAATCGTTGCGGGGCTTTGTTCTACCGCCTGTGACAATTGGTGCATAGATGTATCAGCCAGTTGGCGTTTTTGATTTGACTGTATGGAGA